>JAQUEL010000044.1 GCA_028685295.1 bacterium | reverse complement strand
ATTGCGCCAGCTGGCCGGGCAGGCCGGACTCAGCCTGCCTGAGATGGCGCTGCGTTATGTTCTGGGACTGCCGGGTGTCACTGCGTTGTTGGCCGGAGCCGAAAAAGTGGAGCAGGTAAGGCAGAACATAAGCATGGTAGCCGGGGGAGCGCTGCCACGGGATTTGATGGAAGCTATAAGCAATGTAGTGCCGGATTTTTCCGACAGGGTAATAGTGCCGGCTATGTGGCACAGATAAAGCCAGGTATATAGCAGCAGCATGGAGGTTATGAACCCGTGAAAGACAATGCTTTTCAGGAGAACGTAAAGCACTCTTTGGAGCGCTTGCAGATGGAAATCGGGATCGCCGAAGCAATACAGAGTCTTTATCCTCAGGCAAAGGTGAAATCTGAGATACGGATTGCTAAAGCTTTGATGGAAAAGCGGTTAAGCAGTCTCAATGCCGATAATGTCGCAAATCTTGTCGGCGAATGTGAAGCCTTGCTGCCGGAAACAGCGCATCTGCTCAAGAGCTTTACGGTAAACATGGTAGCTCATGCACATATTGATATGAATTGGATGTGGGGTTACGACGAGACGGTGGCCGTAACCTTGGATACCTTTGAGACCATATTGAAACTAATGGAGCGCTATCCTGATTTCACTTTTTCGCAGAGCCAGGCCTCGGTTTATAGAATCGTGGAGAAATACGATCACGATATGCTGAACGAGATAAAGAAGCGGGTGGCTGAAGGACGCTGGGAGGTATCCTCCTGTACTTGGGTGGAGGGGGATAAGAACATGGCCTCCGGGGAAAGCCAGGTGCGGCAGATATTGTACGCCAAGCGTTACTTTCATGATTTGTTCGGCCTCGATTATGATGATATAAAATTGGATTTTGAACCTGACACGTTTGGCCATAATCTTAATGTTCCGGCCATCTTATCAAGGGCAGGCGTCAAATACTATTATCATTGCCGGGCGTTGGATGGTCCCAAGCTCTACCGCTGGCAATCACCTGACGGAAGCCGGTTGCTCTGTTATCATGAGAAGGATGATTGGTATAACTATGATGTGCTCCCGGAGAGGATAGTTCGCTCGGTGCTTAATGAGGTTGAAAAGACCGGAAGCCGGAGTATTCTGCGAGTCTATGGTGTGGGAGATCATGGCGGCGGCCCTACGATCAGAGATATAGAAACTGTAAAAGAGATGAGTTCCTGGCCGGTATTTCCCACCATCATGTTTTCGACATATAAGGAGTATTTTGACGTAATCGAGAGATCCGGTTTGGATTTGCCCGTGCTGGAGGGAGAGCATAATTTTATCTTTACCGGTTGTTATACTTCGCAATCCGAGACGAAAGCGGCAAATCGTTATGGTGAAAAGCTTCTGTCGGTAGCCGAGAGTTTCTCTGCCTTGGCCGGTAAACTGACTGAAGGTTTTGATTATCCTAAATCAGATTTGAGCAGGGCGTGGGAGCGCGTGCTGTTCAACCAGTTCCATGATATTTTGCCAGGCTCGGGTAAGCGTCAGACGAGGCATTATGCCTTAGGTCAGCATCAGGAAGTTAAAGCTGCTACCGGTATAGCTTTAAAAAAAGCTTTAGCCGCTATAAACAAGGCTGTCGATATGCAAGCTGTTCTTCGTGCAGCAGGAGTGCAAAGTCGGGTTCTTTGTGACAGGGCGCTTGGTGCAGGTGCAGGCTTTTGGCAAGAATGTAAGGGAATGTCTGCGCCTGCCGTGGACGATTCCTCTTATCGTATATTTACTGTTTTTAATCCCTCTTCCTTTTGGCGTTCTGAGGTTGTGGAAGCGGTGCTCTGGGATATGGGCGATAGTGAAGATGACTTCATTGTCAAGGATTGCCAGGGGAAGGAAGTCGTTCACCAGGTAACAGAAGGAATTCAAAGTTACTGGAGTCATACCTTCAGGCGAATTCTTTTTGAAGCTGATTCTATACCGCCTCTGGGTTATAAAACTTTTGTTGTGTGCCAACAGCACTCTCAACCGAATATCAAGGCACAGCCTGTACAGTTGGAGACACCCGCACAAGCTGTGCTGGAGAACGATAGGCTGCGAATCGAATTAGATACTGTTTCCGGTGCGATAAAGAGCCTGCTAAGTAAAGAGATTGGAGAGCAGTTCGTTCCCGAAGACGGACTTACGGCACTTTTCAGGATTATTGATGAGGCTGCAGCATTGCCTGGAAAGGATGGTATGCCTGTTCAAGGTATGACGGCTTGGCAGGTTGGTGCCTATTCGGACGTTGAAACGATAAAGGGTATTAAATTCATTAAAACGGCGCAACCTCCTGATTTTTATTCCACCGTAGAAAGAAGTTCTTTCAGATCGCTTAGAGGACCATTAAGAAACGGTTATGTCTGGTCGGCCAGAATGCGCAGTTCAGAGCTCACTACGGCAATATATCTGGATAAGGGGTCAAATCGCATTAATATCGATTGCAAATGCGATTGGCTTGAGGTAAGCCGAAAGGGAGAGCATGTGCCGCAGTTAAATATAGTCTTTCCTTTATCGCTGGAGAATTCGGCACGTCACTTTGAGATCCCGTTCGGCAGCACTCGGAGAGATATCGAAGATATAGATGTGCCGGCATTACGCTGGGGTGATATTTCCGGTGTGATAAAGGGGACAGATAGACAAGCCGGACTGACGGTTATGACCGATTCCAAATACGGTTATCGCACCGGCGATGATTATATTTCCGTATCGCTTATCAGGAGCAGCAATGATCCCGACCCGTACCCGGAGCTTGGCGAGCACTGTTTCTCCCTGGCAGTAATACCGCATGACGGTTTATGTAATGTGGCAGACGCTTTCCGGCAAGCCATTGCTTTTGATCAGCCGTTAATTGTATCCCAGGCAGTTCCAGCCAAAGGTATTATGCCTCCGGAATGCTCGTTTGTTGAAATTAAAAATAATAATCTGGTTCTTTCATCTCTGAAGAAGCAGGAGGATGGAGAGGGAACGATAATCAGACTTTATGAAGTTGCCGGAACGGATACTGAAGCAGAGATACGGTTGCAATCCGAACTCTTTGGAGAAAAAGTGCTGGTAACGGAAATAGATCTGCTTGAATGTAGAACGGGTGTGCCAATGGTATTTTCGAGCGATGCTGTAAAAGGCTATATACCGGCATATGGCTTATTAACCTTGTTGGTAGAGGTTATCTGAATATAACTGTGAATTTAGTATTTTGCCTCTTGACGAGAGGGTAACCGATATGATAATTTATAAATGTAAATACAATCGATTGCAGGTAAACGTTATTTAGATATTAGAAACTATTGATTAACACTGGTAATCATGTCAGAAATCGATTTCAGGAGTTGTGTGTGGTTACAATATATGACATAGCTAAAAAACTGGGAATATCTACATCTACGGTCTCCAGAGCTCTGAGAGAAGAGAAATGTGTTCATAAGGATACAATAGCTTTGGTTAAGGCCACGGCAGACAGTATGAATTATATGTATAATGCAAAAGCCGGTATGTTGAGGAAGCAAGGCTCAAATCAGATAGGGGTTCTTGTGCCTGATATATCGAATCCGGTTTACGGGTTGTTTATGAAGGGCATCTATGATGCCTTGAGACCGTCGGGTTATCACATAACTTTTTCCAATACCTACAGAGACGGCGATGAGGAAGCTGCTCTGGCAGAGATGTATTACCAGAATAGATGCGCCGGATTAATCTTTATAGGTCAGGAAGGAAAGCCGAACAAGAAGGTGGCCAAAATACTGACGCATTTTAATAACGATGGCAGGCCGCTTGTTTTCTCTGGATATGTAACCCTTGTTGATATAGTTGCCGACAGAGTTGAGGTCGATAGTGGTAAAGGCGCAAGTATGATGACCGATTATCTTATACGGATGGGGCACTCAAAGATAGCGTTTTTAGGTGGTAAAAAAGATGGTGCTGCTTTTAAAGAAAGAACCCGCGGATACAGGGAATTTATCGAATCCAAAGGATATCAATTTGATGCGGGGTTGGTTATCGAGGCTGAATACGACTATGAGGCTGGTATCAAATCTGCTCCAATGATAAAGGAGCTTCTTGTAGCCGGCAGGATAACGGCAGCCTTCTGTATCAACGATATTGTTGCCATCGGTTTGATTAACGCTCTTATGGATAAGGGGATAAGGATTCCCGAGGATATTTCCGTCGCAGGTTTTGATGATATCCAGGAGGCACAGCGTGGTGCAGTTCCACTAACAACCATAAATCAAAAACATTATGACATAGGCCAACTCTGTGCCAGCACTATCGTAAACAGATTGGCATCAAAGTCTCTGCCGGTATCCAGAGTGTTCATAGATCCCGAATTGGTAACAAGAAGCTCTGTGGGAAAGGTCCTAAAATGACAAGAAAATGTATTACATGGCATGACTATTACGACAAGGTTCTTGCGGGATGGTACGGCAAGTTCATTGGAGGGACGATAGGTGCGCCATACGAAGGAGACAAAAGATGCTCTTCGGATGAAGGTGTTGAGAAGTTTAATATCGATATTGAACCTAACGATGATTCCGATTTCCAGATAGTATGGTTAAGCGCGCTTGAAAAGTATGGGCCTCTCCTTACAAGTGCTGATTTAAGGGATATGTGGATGGAACATATATGGTATCCCTTTGGTGAGTATTCCTATGCCGTCAAGAATTTCAGAATGGGCGTGCAGCCATCAGCATCCGGCAGCTTTAATAACGCATACTTCAAGGAGGGGATGGGTTGTCTGATAAGAAGTGAGATTTGGGGATTTATATCCCCGGGCCTGTCGAATAGAGCTGCAGCTTATGCCCGTATTGACGGCTGTTTGGATCATGGCGATGAAGCGGTATGGGCTGAGCAGTTCTTTGCAGCCATGGTGGCCGATGCCTTTTTTGAGAGAGATGTAAGAAAGCTTATTGACGGTAGCTTGGAATATATTCCGGCGGTTTCAAGAATAGGTAAGGTGATTAGCTTTGTAAGAGAACGGACGGATAGCAAAGATAGCTGTGCAGATATCAGAAAAGAGATACTGAGGCATTTCGGTCATCCTGATGCAACAAACTGTATTCAGAACGCCGGTTTCATCGCCCTTGCGTTGTTAAGGGGCACTGATAGCTTTGAAAATTGTATGAGAATAGCTTTAAACTGCGGCTATGATAGCGATTGTACCTGTGCTACTGCCGGAGCTATATATGCAATGATAAACGGATTGGATTCTATACCCGCCGATTGGATATGCAAGCTTAATAATACCTATTCGATAGGTGTTGATATCACCCGAAAGAGTAACAAAATATCCGATCTTGCTTATGATACATGTGTAATCGGTCTCGAGGTTCTTGATCATTTCTCTAACGGACATGTAATCGTAAGCAGTAAGCCGGCGACTATATCTGTGCAGAAGAGCCATTCCTCCACGCCGACTGTGATTGAAGCGTCTTATGACCAGCCTGTTTTATATAGAAGTAAATGGCAGCGTTTTACGCTTTCTTTCTCCCCTGATAGTCTCTCGGTTCCTGCGGCTGTCGATCTGAGGAAATTAGATGAAAAAACTTATGAATGTAAATTAAAAGAGGGGCAGGAGATATTCAAGAGTCATTACAAGGTAGCAGTAAAGAAGGACGGACAGTCTTTGGATATAGGTCTTGCAACTGCCAGACGGTGGCAGGTGGCGGGGCCTTTCTGGAAAGCTGGAGTTCGTCCTGATTGCGACGATAGACAATATTGGCCGCATGGCGATAAAATGACTCTACCTGTTCTGCAAGATATGTTTACCAATGCTGCTGATATTGACGACAGTTATATCGATGAGAGAAAATGGCTGGAAGCTATCGGCAATGATACGCCGTATAAAGCGGATTTTGAATTCGAAAGCGCTGAGGATCTGGTGCCTTTCGATAATGCTATCGGTTTTTATGGCCCAAATTGCATATACGCCTGGACTGAGTTATATATGACGGAAGCTGGAAAGCGCTGGCTGGTAATTGGAAGCAATAATCAGTTCAAGTGCTGGTTTAATGGCAATGAGATTGGAAGAGAAGAGAAGCCGGGTATGTGGATGCCGTCTCAGTATTGTATCGCAGCAGACTTTAATAAAGGACGGAACGTAATGGCTGTGAAATTAGTGAGAAGCGACTTACGTTATATGTTTTCATTCGGGATTAAAGAGTATGAATTCAAGCATGCCTGGCAAAGCCATTGGGCAATAGATGTAGGCTGTTTTGAGGGAGCAAAGCTCATATAGAAGGAGGCGATTACGCATATGTAGAAATAGGTATTGTCTGTGAACGTTACAGGTTCCGGTGAACCCAAGTAGGTTATGTGGAGGTAAGGTAAGATGAGAGAGACAAAAAAGGGAGGCTTTACTCTTATAGAATTGCTAGTAGTTATCGCGATTATCGCGATTCTGGCAGCTATTTTGTTTCCTGTATTCGGCAGAGCCAGAGAGAATGCCAGGAAGGCCACCTGCCAAAGCAACCTGAAGCAGATAGGACTATCCTTAAGCATGTATTTACAGGATTTTGACGGCAATTTCCCCAAGGGCAGGTATAACAGTCTGAGTGGCATGGTTAGCCAGTGGGATCGGCTCAAGTCTTACGGGATAAGCGATCAGATAATGCAGTGCCCGAGTGATCCTAGCTATGGACCCAAAGGAACGCCGGCCGTCAATACCAGCTACGGTTCTCTGCTGGGCACTATGGGCAGGTTCGTGACCAATGGAGAGGGCATATGGAGCATTGAGGGTACTAGAGCGGCACGTAACGAAACAGATTTACGGCATCCTGCAGAAACACTTTACGCTGTTGATGCCACTACTGATTATGTCTTTCTGGCGTCTCCTGGTGATTGGCGCAATCTCTCTGCCCGTCACAGCAACGGTCTGAACGTTCTCTTTTGCGATGGCCATGTTAAATGGTTGAAACATACTCAGCCCGGCGGACAGATGCTTTCCTCTATGGCTGAAGCACTCTGAGAGTTACTGGCCTTTGCATTGCTTGAACGAGGTGATTTATGATGCTTAGAGTTAAAACAATATTATTATTTACCGCTCTGTTGGTGTCTGCCATAGTTCCAACAGTATTGGCTGCAGATGGAGCAGTGAGTTGTGGCAGGGCTAGAATAAAGCACATGGATGAACTCTGTTTCCCAGGTGCCGAAATGACGGTGGAGGCCTGGATATTTCCTGAAGAGAACAGGGCCTGGGGACGGATAGTTTCCAAATATGGACACACTATCAATAATAAGCCTGCCAACCATTTGAGGGGCTGGGAGATAGCCATAAACGATAACGGGCGGCTTTTTTTCAGAGTGATGCCTTACAGTGAAAATATGGCGCTCCCTGCAGCCAATGTTGTTTCAACAGCTGTAATTCCTGTTGGTCAATGGACGCATATTGCCTGTGTTCTGAACGGCCCTGCCGGAAAATTGCAAATATATGTGAACGGCAAGCTTGATGCTGAAAGCAGTGATCGTGCGCTGGGCCGGGTTCAGATAAATCCCCAGCAGGATCTGTATCTGGGATCTTATGGCGGTGAGGATAAACTCTATTTCAAAGGGCTGGTGGATGAATTGCGGCTTACCGCTGACGCCCTCGTATTTACAGGGATACCTGTATCTCCTTATACCGGCAAAGAAGCCAAGACAGTGGCGCTCTACCACTTTGATTCACAGGAGCCCGGAGGAAAGCATCTGAATAGTGTGAACCGGGATAAGCATCAGTTGCTCTTGATTGACGGCGCTCAGCCTTCGCTGGCGGATTCCCGGCCCGGCTTCGGTAAGGCTCTGCGGTTGACCGCTGGAGCACCGGCAGGCGTTGCTTTCAATAGTAAATATCCTTTCAAACCCATACCGTATCCATCTGTTGAGGAGATTGGTCGCATTGGGCAAAAATGGCAAGCATCATATCCTAATCGCATCAAGGCTGAATTGCTGGGAAAAGGATCATCTGATCTACCATTGCATATGTTGACCATTACCGATTTTAAAGTTTCCGACGGCAACAAAGAAGTGGTGCTTATGCTGGCTATGCATTCGGGTGCAGAAGTCAGCGGTACCACATCTTTACTGGCATTTGCTGAATGGCTTTTGGGGGACGATCCTCTGGCGGCGAAGATTCGTTCCAGGCAGATTTGTATAATCCTCCCGGTTCCTAATCCCTATGGGTACGGCAAGACGGGGAACAATAAGTTTGGCCGAGACATTGCTTGGTGCTGGACACCGGCCGGGGCTTCGCTGCCGGAGGAGAACCCTGAAGGTGTTCTTGTGCAGAAGCTGATAGACCGCTTGAAACCTGAAGTTATAGTCGATTCCCATGGCACGATGTTGCAAGGCGCTTATATGGGGGAGTTTGTAGGTACATCAGGTTACAGCTTGGTGCTGAATACGTTTCAGGGATCGGTTGTCCGGGAAATGTCAGAAGCGGCCGAGGTATTGGGTTTCCCTCAGCATCTTGGATCGGAAACGCACGAGAAGATAATGCTGCCGCCTGAAACTATGCAAGGGTATGAGGATAGGTTTTATGTGTATCCCACCGCAAGTGCTGTAAATGCCTGTACTTACGCTTATATCAAATATCACAGCATACCTTTGACAATTGAGAGCGGTGGATGGTCCGGCAGCGCAGTGGCAAGGCTTAAACGATTGCTGGAGATAGGCTGTGACCGTTTCGGCACGGAATTATGTGCTGGGTATCCTAATCGACGCATAAGCGTCAACAGTTCCTGGATGCAATGGCTGACAGCCTATGGTCAAACGGCTGCGGAACGACGTGAGAGCCGTGTGGAGCTATGGAATAAGCAAAGCATGTTCCGCACCTTTCGTTCTTATCCAGATATGGATGGAGCATTCTGTTTCGGCATTGCCATGAGTCCCGATGCTGCCAAGAAGGTTTTTCTCGGATGCAGACAAGGCGATAATCAGATATACGTCAGTCAACTGCTGTCCAATCTGTCCCGGCTGCCGGGTGTGGATGTAGAAGCGATAAAAAAGCATCTTGAGGAGACGGGGAGCATCAGCAAGGTATTTGCTGATCCTGACAGAGAGGTTCTCAATAATCCCGGCCCTGTAGCGCACGGCCTGGCTATAAGGAGCATGCTGCCTTACAACACTCCCCGCATTCTGGAGGTGAGGTTGAACGGTAAGCTTATCAACCCTTCTGAGCGTGACGGCTACCAGGTCTGGAAGGGCGGTCTTGGCGGTACTTATATACAGGTGAATATACCGCCTGAGAAGATGGAAGAAGTAATCATTGTTACCTGCAAATACGATGGTCAGGAAAAGCGTGAATGGGGATTTACTGCCAAATGAAGAAAAACGATACGCAAAGAGAGGAAAGAGCGATGACTAGTTACCGATGCCTCTATAGAGCTGCTATAGCCTTGGCGGTAATTGTTCTGGTGAATATGGTTGTTTCGGCGGCCTGGGCACAAAAAGCGAAAGTCATTTACGTGAGCTGGGGAGATAATATACTGCTCAGTAAGGGAGACGCTCAGTTGGATACGCTCGACAAGATAGACAGGCAGATGAGATTCTGGAAAGAAGACTGTGCTGCGGATATTGTTCTCTGGCGCGTTTCATCCAGGATAATAAAGGACTATTATGTGACCAGACCGGCCTCTTCTATGGCTTATTATAAAAAAGTAGCCGAAATAGAGGCAGTCTTCGATCCAATCAAGGCTGCCGTGAAGGCAGCCCATAAATATAAACTCCGGATATATGCTTATACTACTATTAATGACTGGGGCGCACCCGAGAGCATACTTTACGGTGGTAATACGCCTTTCCCCTGGCAGTCACGGTTTACGATCGAACATCCGCAATATCAGGTGATCGATCGTAGCCAGAAGGAATACCAGTACGGCGTGCTGGAATATGCCTACCCTGAAGCCAGGCAATATATTGTACGTCAGATCAGCAAGATGGTCAGGGAATACAAGTACGATGGGGTATATCTCTGCACCAGAACACACTCCAGGCCGGCGGAACAGGCTGATAAATACGGTTTCAACAAGCCTGTGGTCGAAGAATATATGAAACGTTACGGCGTAGATATATTGAAACATGATTTTGATCTGGAGAAATGGCGCAAATTGAGAGGAGAGTACTTTGTTCAGTTGTATCGAGAGCTGCGGCGGGCACTCCCCAATACCGTCTTAATGACAGGTATACCACGCGGCAGATATATCGGCCCTCCTTATGGTAATATGTATCTGGACTGGGAAAGCCTGGTTCGCAATAGACTGGTTGATCATCTGGTTATAGGAATATCCACCGGAAAAACACTGTATCCTAACCTGGTTTCGATAGCTCATGCTGATCTCGGTTATCTCTCCAGTGAGGATGATAAAATAGGCATACCCATCTGGGAGGATGCCGTGAACCGAATCTACGGTCCCCTTTGTCACCGCTATGGCGTCAATCTCTCCTGTTGGGGAGAGATAAAGTCGATTGCAGATAGTCCTTTGCTGCATAGCTGTGTGACACTGTCACCGGCCGGCACACCGGGGATTGCCCGGATAGCCCATTATGATGCGCTGAACTGTACCGCAGGACAAATGACTGTTTCTTTCTGGATGAAACCGCGCCGTTATCCCTTTAGCGGTTTCACGCAACGTATTATATCAAAATATGACCACCAGCTTTCCGCTAATACGGGGCGTGGTTATGAGATATATCTTGATTCAAAAGGAAGGATTAACTTCAGAGCTAATACGTGTGAGCCGGTATACGATATTACGCTTACAGGTGTTATATCAATCGGATTGGATGAATGGAACCATGTCGCTTGCGTTATTGACGGGGCCGGCGGATATATAAGAATCTATGTCAATGGGTGCATGGATGCCGAAAGGCCGGTAAAAATATCCCGGTTGAATATCAACCCCGGAGTCGATCTTTTTCTGGGTAGATACGGCGGGTATGAGGACTGGACGAATTACGAGGGGTTGCTGGACGACCTGGTGATCTCTAAACGTGCGATGCTCTTAAGCGGTGTACCGCTTAAGCCTTTTGTTCCGGATGATGACACGGTAGCTTGTTTCAATTTCGATGCTATCGATAAAGGAATTGCCGATAACGCCGTTACCCGGTATAACGATGCTTTAGTGGCATTTGGTGGGAAGAACACTCTTTCCGATTCCATGCCGGGTTTCGGGAAGTCTCTCAAGATAGGATCGCAATAACATCTCTGCCGTATATATCTAGGGTGGTCCAACGATTGCGGGCAAATTGTGTTCGGGAACGCATATCTGATGCTGGAAAGGGTTGGCGTGTGATGAAAAAGGCTGCATTTGCACTTTTGCTGCTGGGGATAACGGTAAGTATCTTGAGTGGCTGCGGTCCGGGAAAGAGCGATTCAGCAAGGACGGAAATAACCTTCACTTATGGTGCAGGCGTACAGAACAATATTCTATATTCCAGGCTTATAAAGGGCTTTGAAAAGGCTAACCCTGATATAAAGGTCAAAGCTATCGAAATAGCGCCTAAATTCTATTACCAAAAAGTGCAAACTCTGATTGCCGGTAATACTGCACCTGATGTCATGTGGATGGGACAGGGATTCGGTGAACTGGTAGCCAAAGGTGCTTTCATGGATCTGGATGCTGTTTTTAAGGAGTTTGATTCCAGCAGATATTATGAAAAAGTGGTCGATTGGTACCGGTATAAAGGCCATTTGATGGGTTTCCCTTCCGGTATAGATATGGAACTATTGTTCTATAATAAAACTTTATTTGATAATTACGGCATTCCTTATCCCAATAAAAACTGGAACCTGGAAGATATGGTTGCGGCTGCACGTAAGCTAACCATGGATACAAACGGCGACGGCATAATCGACCAGTTCGGTTTCTCCGGTCTGGTAGAACTGGGACTTTTCGGAGCAGGGTTGCTCAATTCCAGTGCCACGGCATCCGGATTGGATACTGCCGCAGCTACCGAATGTTTGCAGTTCAATATTGATTTAAAGAAGCGGTATAAGGTCTCTCCTGTCTGGAGAGCTAATGGCGCTGAGAGCATCAGCGAGGCAGATCTGTTCAAAACGGGGAAACTGGCCATGCATCGTAATTGTACCTGGAGCATGGAGGATTTTCGGCAGGGCATAAAAGGCTTTGATTGGGATATATGCCTGATGCCTTATGGACGGAAGAAATCATACTGGGCCAGTTCATCAGGCCTTGCCATCGCAGCCGGCAGCAGCCACAAAGAAGCTGCAATAAGATTTTTAAAATATATTGTCTCGTCTCAGGGGCAGCAGGTGCTCTCTGGAATAAATCTCCCTGTTATGAAGGATGTTGCGGAAAAGGTTGTCAGAGATAATACCGGTAAGCCGGAAAACATTAAGATCCTGCTGGACGCTGTCCCTTATCTTGAGCCCTATCCAAGAGTACCGCAGATCAACCGGATAGTGACTATCTGGGTGGATAAGGTGGAGCG
Source organism: bacterium (assembly GCA_028685295.1). Classification (GTDB taxonomy): domain Bacteria; phylum UBP13; class UBA5359; order UBA5359; family UBA5359; genus UBA5359. The sequence goes on along the minus strand of JAQUEL010000044.1, from coordinate 3,403 downwards.
TGCTCACGCCGGTATAATCACTGCACGGCAGGCTTGCCTGGAAGCCTCGGAAGAGATAAACGAAATTATCAAGAAATCCGATTGAGCGATCCCGGGAGAATCAAGCCTGTAGACATACGGATGAGCTGATAGTAAGGTGTGTGACGGAATTTTGACAGGGAGTTGCATAATGCAAGCTACAAACATATCCGGCAGCGGTTCTTTCGACTGCCGGTCTTTCAATCTGGGCAATTTTCAACTGTCTTTTGATAATTCAGGCAAAATGAGGGCTGTAAAGGATTTGAAAAGCGGAAGAAGATTGGCCTTTGCGGAAGAAGGGATATGGCCTTTTGATGCTAAAATAGATTTTGATGACCCGCCTTGCCCTACCAATTTCGGCATACGGGGCATCCAGAAAACGGGAGTGCAGGATTACAGCGGCATATGGCTGAGCGAAAGCAAGCACGAGGTTGATATTAAGGCCGGCTTTGATTATGATGGTGATCGGCTTGAAGTAAGTTATCAACTGAGAGATTGTCTTTTCTCATTAGCTTTTGAAACTGGTGAGAATGGTCTGATGAGGATGAATATATCGCTGGATTACAGCGGGAGTGTATCTGCTTATCTGCGTGCGTTAAAAATAGTTTATCCGCGTTTAGATCTGAATGTGCCGGGTTCATTTTACTACATAGCTGACCCACAGCTCTTTCCTAACCAGTTGCGCCGAACAGGCGATAAGACAACCTCAGGACCGATAGGCAAGGGCGAGCCTCGAAACGAGCCGTGGTCTTATCGTCTTGATGCTCTCTTTCTTAAAGGAAGCCGTAACAAACCCGATTTTATGCTTTATGCTCACTCATATCTTAAGGAGGGGGTAGGCTACAGCTATTCGGAAGCTGACGGCGGCGTTGATTTTTCTCTGTTCTTCAGCGCCTTTGCTGCTTTGCATAAGACACGGCATATACATTGCGGACCTGTCTTCATACGTTCCGGCGCCGTATCATGGGACGATGCCTGGACAGCGGTAGAGAAGCTCAAGCTGGATGCCGGCATAAAGGCTTCTCAGAGTCCGGATTGGATAAAAGGCTCTGCCATATATCAGGTTCACCCCTATATATGGGATTTCGGGGGATTCAAGAGTCTTGGCGAGCAGCTCGAACGAATAAAAAACATGGGGTTTGATATCCTTTATCTGCCGCCGTTACATCCGTCTCGCAGCTATTGCCAGAGAAGTATTACTCATATTCTGGACAGCTATGGAAGCAGAGAGGATTTTCTGGCATTAAACGATAAAGCTAAGAAGCTGGGAATGAAGATAATAGTTGATACTGTACCACACTCAATGCTTCCCGGTTCTGATATCTGCCGGGAGCATCCTGAATGGATAGCAAGAGATGAAACGAGTAGTGAAATGGGATGGTCCACGAGCAACTGGCAGATGGATGTGACAAATGAGGGATGGCAGAACCATTATGTTGAATCTTGTGTCGAATGGGCACTAAGTGACAGGTTTGACGGCTTTAGGGTTGATGCCATGATATGCTTTCCTCCCGATTGGTCGGGTTCGGGTAACTATCTTTGGCCCGGCCGAAAATCATGGGGTTCCGTAGAAATGATGCAACGGCTGCATACAGCCATGCGCGAAGCCGACCCTGATAGTCTTGTAATCAGTGAGGTCTGCATGTTGGGGTGTGATGCGTACTACCAGCATCATATATGGAGTTCAGGTTTTCACAGAGCGTTAAGGCGGATGGAATGCTGTGCCGATTACCGGCAGTGGAAGCAATTTATCCGGAACGTTAAGACATTTATCGGTAAACGTAAGTTCTGCGAGCCGGCAGGTGGTGTAGCTGTTCTCAGCCTGCGCAATCATGATCAGGTGCCTGCTCTGGGCAGGGAATTTCTTAACAGTGATCGTTCCGTAATGGCGTTATCATGCTTCCTGGAAGGCCTTCCACTTCTGAGCATGAGCACGGAGCGGGGTGCGGAAAAGATGATCCGCTGTATACTGTCCTTGCGCCGGAAGTATGCCGATTTCGTTAATGCGGGTCGGGAAGTTTTCAATATAGAGACGCCGGATAGTTTACCGGTCCTGGGCTTTTCAAGAATGCTGGAGGGACGGGCTTTGTCTCTGGTGATAAACCTTTCAGGCCGGAGGCTGTCCGGCAAGGGGAAACTGAAGCTGGCAGAGGACGTTATCTCCTTGCCGATAGAATTGGCGCCATACGATTTTAACATCTATCTTACTGAAGACGGTGAAACCATCCTTGCTGATAAGGGCTTTGAAGAGGAAGATGAACGGACAGGCGCTCTGTATGCCAAGGTGAAAACATCAATTGAAAGAGAGCCTTTAGGAGAGGTTTGTTTTGAAGATTTAACGCTGAAGGCGGTTTATCCGGAACGTTGGGAATGGGATCCTACGCTGTTCAGTTGTTGTAACTATAACGATGAGGGTTGGGTTCAAGCCGTTTCTCCCTCGTTTGAAACTTTTGGAGAAGAACATACTGGTTTTGAGGTCAGGCCAATCTGGATGCCGGGCGATACTCCTCTGGAATGGTGGACCGATTTGTCGGCCGGTAAGAGCAAGGGGCACTTCAGGCAACTGGTAGAAATCGATGGCGATATTCGCTATGCAACGGCTGAAATCATGGCTGAGGACAGTTTTGATCTTTATATCAATGGCGCGTATATCGTCTCCGGCGGCATAAAGGATAACAGGTTCTGGTACCCGGAGAAGGCATGTTGTGTAGATAAGGTAGACCTTTCCGGCGTGTTGAAACCAGGTAAGAACTGCCTGGGGTATATTATCAAACATATCGGCTCCTCCAGAGGTTTAGCTGCCAGGATAACCGTATCCTATAAAGACGGAAGAGAGATTGTTTTCAGAACTGACAGAGGATGTAAGTCTGGACCAGAGAATGCCTATAGCTTAAATAAACCCAACTTGCATCTGGCAGCCGGTTCCAGGTATTCTGATTTGCTTCTACCTGCCGGCAAGGGGCAAAATACCTTGTCCGAGTCAATGCCGGTCACCCTGGCCTTGGAAGATAACGGCCTATTCCGGCTTGTGATAGATTCCCGGTGCGAAAGTTTACCATCGAAACTGCTTGCTAAGGTCTCATTCAGAGTGAGGAATATCGGCAGTTGGATTGCCTGCAGGAAGGACACTTGGATTAACAGTTATATGGAGGGGGAACTGCTGCGATGGCGAGATGCCGTAAATTTCTGCTCCTTTGAGCCTATGCCTGAGTTTGACGGCAATGAGCTTAAAGCGGATATGACCAAACCTTTGCTGCTGTTGACAGATAAGGGATATCTGGCATTGGGATTTCCGCCGGAGGAGAAAGAGACAAATCTTCTTCTGGTCGCAGATGGAGGTGATATTATCTGTACTCTTATAAAGCGATTCCCTCCGGCATTCGGT
>JAQUEL010000114.1 GCA_028685295.1 bacterium | reverse complement strand
TGCATGAGGCCATCAAAGATCAGCTTACTTGCATTTTTGTAGATCACGGCTTTCTACGCAAGGATGAGGCGGAAAAGGTCTGCAGGACCTTCCGCGATAACTATAAGATAAACCTTATACATATTGCGGCTCAGGAGCGCTTTCTCAATCAACTTAAGGGTATATCCGATCCAGAGAAGAAGCGCATGGCCATTGGCAAGGAGTTTATAAGGATCTTTGAGGAAGAATCCAAAAAAATGAAGGGAATGGCCTATCTGGCGCAGGGAACTCTCTATCCTGATGTCATCGAGAGTGGGACCAAGGGCTCTGCTATCATCAAGACCCATCATAATGTAGGAGCCGTCCTTCAGGAAGAGATGGATCTTAAACTTCTCGAACCGCTCAGATACCTTTTCAAGGATGAGGTGCGTAGTGTGGCCGCTGAGTTGGGCTTGCCATCCGATATGATCTGGCGACAGCCCTTTCCCGGCCCCGGGCTGGCTATCAGAGTTATCGGCGAAGTTACCAAAGAGCGCCTTGACATATTGCGGGAGGCCGATGCCATAGTCGGAGAAGAGATAAAGAAGGCGGGCCTTTATCGAAAGGTCTGGCAGGCATTTGCCGTGCTGCCGGTGATCAGGAGCGTAGGCGTGATGGAAGACCAACGTACCTACGCTTATCCGATAGTATTGCGGGCAGTGACCAGTGAAGATGCTATGACGGCCGACTGGGCCAAGCTGCCTTACGAAGTGCTGGAGAGGATCTCCAGCCGAATTATGAATGAAGTACCGGATATCAATCGTCTGGTATATGACATAAGCTCTAAACCGCCATCAACCATCGAATGGGAGTGAGCATCTGTGAATGATAGAATGTCCGACATGATGAGCGATATTGAGGAAATACTGATCTCCGAGGAAGATCTACAGGAACGGATAAAAACCCTGGGTATGCAGATTGCTGCTGATTACGAGGGTAAGGATCTCGTTTTGGTAGGCGTATTAAAGGGAGCAGTGCTCTTTATGGCCGATATAATGAGGTATATCAATATCCCTCTTTCTTTCGACTTCATGGCCATGTCCAGCTATGGAAAAGATACAAAGCCTTCCGGCGTCATGCGTATATTGAAGGATCTGGATGAGGATGTGGAGAGCCGACATGTTCTGATAATAGAGGATATCATAGATACAGGCTTTAGCCTCAGCTATCTAACGGCGAATCTGCGCTCCAGAAACATTGCCAGCCTGAAGATATGCACCTTGCTGGATAAGCCTGATAGACGCAAAGTCAATGTCAAGGTAGATTACAATGGATTCAGCATACCGAATCGCTTTGTTGTGGGCTATGGACTGGATTTTGCCCAGCGTTATCGTAATCTGCCTTTTATCGGAGTACTCAAGCCCGAAGTTTACGGAGGTACCGAAGCTTAATTTTAGACATTTTCTTTTCACCGTTAATATTTTTAGCCTTGCTCCTGCTTTACGCTTGCTTGACGTAAGAGAGATGCCGATCTTTATAGTCGGTATGGTGTAGAATGCTTTGTCAGCAGCTTGAATTAAGGAACAGGAGCTTAGGATATGTCGATCGGCATGCCGGTCCTTTGCTTCGACTAATATGATCAACTGTTTTCTTGATTTTTTATATATCGAATTATTGAGCCATAATTGAAAGGGGAATGAACCTTGGATCGTTCCGAACTTATGTCCAAGAAACTGACTGAACTCTATGCCATTGCCGAAGCCTTGCGTATCAAGAATTATCGGCGTTATCGCAAGGGAGAATTAGTAAACATTATTATGACCGGAGGAGGGGAAGGCTCCTCAGTAAAAAAACCAACCGAGCAGCTGGGAGAGAAGACTTCCCAAAGTCCAAAACACGGACGGCCGCCTCGCACAACATCCGCTCCTATCCAGAGGCAGCCTGTTCAGCAAACCGAAAGTGAGGTTGTTTCTACACCGGAAGTGCCTGTTGCTAAACAAAAAGGCAGGGACAAGGCACCGGCCATGCCGGCAAGAACGGCTCCTTCTGCTATACCGGAATATAATACCGCTCCGATAGCTGCTGCTTCGGCGCCAACCTCCGTGCCAACGGTCCCGCCGGTTTCTGTCTACGAGCCTGCCTATCATCACGAGCCGGTAAGGGTTCTTTACGGCGAGGGCGTATTGGAAATATTGCCCGATGGATATGGTTTTCTGCGTCGTGAGCGCTATCTTCCCGGCCCGGATGATATATATATATCCGCTACACAGATCAAACGTTTTAGCCTTAGAACAGGTGATACCATCAACGGCCAGGTGCGTCCGCCCAAGAATACCGAACGTTATCATGGTTTGTTGAAGATAGAATCTATCAACGGCCATGAACCGGATGCTGTGGGACGTCGTCCGCATTTCGATTATCTGACCCCAATATATCCCGATGAGCGATTGAGATTGGAAATGGAGCCGTCCGAAGTTTCCAATCGTCTGATAGATATTGTAGCGCCTATAGGCAAGGGACAGCGTGGCCTCATAGTTTCTCCCCCCAAAGCGGGTAAAACCACATTGTTAAAAAAGATTGCAAACGGTATAGTCCATAATCATCCCGAAGTAGTATTATTGGTATTACTGGTGGATGAACGTCCTGAAGAAGTCACGGATATCAAGCGTTCCGTTCGCGGCGAGGTGGTTAGCTCTACCTTTGATATGCCGCCGGAGAACCATGCCCAAGTATCGGAGCTATTGCTGGAAAAAGCCAAACGCCTGGTAGAAGAAGGACGGGATGTGGTGGTTCTTATGGATAGTATCACCAGAATGTCCAGAGCCTATAATGTAACTATACCGCCCAGCGGCAGGACACTCTCAGGAGGCCTTGATCCCAGTGCACTCCATAAACCTAAGCGTTTCTTTGGCGCCGCTCGTAATATTGAAGAAGGCGGCAGCCTGACTGTTATTGCCACCGCTCTGGTGGATACCGGCAGCCGTATGGATGACGTTATCTTTGAAGAGTTCAAGGGCACCGGCAACATGGAACTGGTGTTGGATCGGTCCCTGGCAGAACGCCGTATCTTCCCGGCTATAGATGTCAAGCGTTCCGGAACCAGGCATGAGGAATTGCTCTTTGATCCTGATGAACAGCGGGTTATCTGGGCTTTGCGACGATTGCTTGGCTCCTGGGGGTCAGCCGAATCCACAGAATTGTTAACCGACAGACTGAGAAAGACCGCCAGCAACTATGAGTTTTTGCGCGTTATCGAGGAGTTCATCAAAGCAGTGGAAAAGGGTAAAAACGGACACAGTGAGTGAAATGAAGGGCTGGCCTCTTTATAAAGAGATCAGCTCTTGAAAATAACATTTTCAGGAAAGGGTATGCATGAAGGTTGGTATAATCGGTTTGCCTCTATCAGGTAAATCGACTGTTTTCAATAGCCTGACAGGCGGAAATGCCGCTGTCAGATCCTGGCAGAGCAAGAGCGAGGAGGCCAATATCGGCACCATAAAGGTGCCTGATGAGCGTTTACAACGACTGAGTGAGATCTATACACCCAGGAAGACCACCCCGGCGGAGGTGGTATTTGTAGATATGCCCGGACTGGAAAGCGATCCTACTTCAGCTCGCGGCCTGGATAGTCTCTTTGTGCAGCAAGTTCAGGATGTCAATGCGTTTGCTTTGATCCTGCGCGCCTTTGCCGATGCCAATGTGCCCCATCCTTTCGGACGCATTGATCCATTGGAAGATTTCAAATCTGCCATTATGGACCTTATTCTCTCCGATATGTCAGTGATCGAACGCCGGCGTGAGCGATTGG
>JAQUEL010000113.1 GCA_028685295.1 bacterium | reverse complement strand
TACCTGGCCGAACTGGTCAACCTGTTCACCGCCGAGGCGGACCGGATCGACAACCACAAACTTTTCAAACTTCTGGTAAACACCACCAGGATATGCCCCTTCTCCTGCATAGCTTCAAGCAAATAAGGTATGAGAACGCCCGTTCCCGTACCTACATCCAGAATATGCTGTCCAGGATGAACAGCTGCCTCCGCCACTACTCTGGCCAGACGCTGCCCTATATCTTCCCGCTCCATGGCATCCCATCTCTCAGCCAGATTATTGAAAAAATTACAATGCTTCAATTGTCACTCCTCCATCAATGCGCTCTTAGAGCACGGTTGCCGGCTATCGGTTTCAGGCTCATCATGCAAGTCTGCCTCAGGGTTACGGTCGCCTGTTTGGCAGATTTCAGATCGTGGCTCCCGGCTCATAGCATCTGCAAGCCACGGACGTTTTTTAGGTGAAAATGTGACTGCTCCCAAAAAGAGCAGTGTCGAGCATAGAATAATCAGTGCCCCGCTGGGTAAGTTGAGCAGGCATGAAAGCCATAGCCCACCCCATCCTGACAGCACTCCGAATAAGGCGGATATAAAAAACATGCTGCGCAGATCAGGAGCTATCTGATAGGCGGCAGCGGCGGGATTGATGATTAAACTGAATACCAGCAGTCCGCCGATGGCATTAAGAGAGGCTACCGTCGTCAGCCCGCTGCAAATAAGGATACCGTAAAATACGGCAGTGGCCGGAATGCCGGAAGCCAGGGCCATTTCCCGGTTAAACACCACCGTTTGAACCTCTTTGAAAAAGAGCCTCAACAGCACGATTATGGCCAGCATAACCGCAGCCAGAATAATAATATCCATTTTTCCAACCGTAAGAATATTGCCCCACAGCAATCCTAAGGCTTCGGTCTTGGGACCGGGCACAAGGCTGAGCAGCAAAAAGGCTATTCCAAGCGTAGAAGAGAAAATTATGCCCAGTGAAGTATCCGGACTAAAATTACCCCTATCAGCAAGCGGGCCGAGTGCGGCAGCCGCAAGAAGAGTAAATATAAGGGCCACAACCGTAGGATTCAAACCCAGGATAATCCCCAGAAGCGCTCCGGCAAAGGCTGCGTGCGACATGCAGACGCCTATGAAGGAAATCCGCATGGTAACTACAAGCACACCCACACAGGAGCAGGCCACCCCGGCCAGAAAAGCAGCCAGAATAGCATGCCGTATAAAACCGTCCTGAAGCAGTTCCAGCACCGCCAATCGGATCCTTTCTCTTCCATCAATTTCTATTATACATCAAGAGTGCCCATGCCCGCGGCAACAATGCCTGAACTCCGATGGGTTCCTTGCACCGATAATACGCCCCTGCTCCATCAACATGATACGATCACATGTATCGGCCAGCAAATCGATATCATGCGACACGATGAGAGTGGTCAGCTTTCGTTCCATATGTACTTCGCGTATCAGAGAGCACATCCTTTTTTTTGACTCCCAATCGAGTGAATTAGTAGGCTCATCCATCAACAATATTCTCGGCTCCTGCGCCAGGGCACGCGCAATGATCACTCGCTGCTTTTCACCACCGGAAAGCCTGCCGAAAGTCCGCTCGGCCAGATGCCTAACGCCAAGCATGTGCAGCGCATCGTCAGCGGCAGCTTGATCGCCCGGGCCAACCCGGTTGAAAATACCCATCCGGCCGAAACGCCCCATCATAACCACTTCTCCGGCGGTCACCGGCATTCGTCTGTCGACATCAAAGCTCTGCGGCACATAAGCAGTCAGTTTTCTGACAAAGGACACGCTCCCTCTACTCATCCTGTAGCCGGATATCCTCACTTCGCCTGATGTCACCGGCACCAAACCCAGGCAGACCTTTATTAGCGTGCTCTTACCCGTTCCGTTCGGTCCGAACACCCCCAGCAGCTCTCCCTCCGGCACCTGCAGTGAGAAGCCCTCCAGCACCGGCATACCGTGATATGCCGCGTAGACATCCTTTATCAAGATGCTATAAGCATTATTTCCCATCCTTACGCCCGCTCAACGCTGTCACGATACGATCCATATTCTCCAGCACAGTCCTCTCCCATGTCTCGGTATTATCAAAGCCGCCCGGAAAATTGGATAGGAGAAGATGCCGGGCTCCGAGTTCCCGGGCCAATTGTCTTCCAGCGGCAGGCCCGCTTTGCAGATTATCCACCACCAGTTCAACCTTTTTATCCTTGCCCAGTTCGACAAGATGGTGCATTCCCGACGGCGTAAACTCCTCCGGCCTACCGTAGACGGCCACTACTTTGAACCCCATCCAGCGCAGCACAGCAGCCTGTTGCTCGGAACAGATTACGGCGACACTGCCAAAAGCTCCTCTTTGGGCCTGCTGGCGAATTCCGGCCTCAACGGCAGAGGCCCTGTTCTGCACCGCTTTCAAACGTCGCAGATACTCCGAGCGTCCGGCAGCATCCGTTTTGGATAGAGCGGCGGCAACCGCCTGCGCCGCCCTGACATATACATCCGGCAATTGCCAGTTCTCAGCCACGGATATCCGTATTACCTGTGACTCGGGTAGCCCTGCGGCAGTGCGCAAACGCGGTATGAAGCCCTCATAACCGTGCGTAAACAAGATAGCGCTTTGCTTCAGCGCCCGGATATCGCCCGGCCTGATATCATAGTGCCCGGGGCAGCTTCCTCCCGGGATAAGCACGTGCACCTTTACCCGTTCTCCACCTATATCGTTGATGGCCGCTTGCATCATGGTGGTGGTTGCCGTTATGTTAAGCCCGGCCACCCGTTCCTCAGATCGGATAAAGATTACGGTCAACAGGAAGAGTGCCGCTGCTATCCCCAGTGCAACCCTGATACGTTTCATATTCTATCCCCCATAGCTCGTGTCCCAGTATTTGCGCCACGTGCTCTCCGGCACAGCCACCGCTGCTCCGCCGCCGGAGACGACGGGTTCCCCGTTATCATCGATATGCTCAGTATTGCTATGATAGATATCCGGCTTAAGCCAGGCTACATGTCCGTCGCCGAAGAGCAGATTGGATCCGCCGGAATGCACCCGGCAGACAGCCCAGTGGCTGGTGGAACCTCCGCCCAGCAGACCGGTGGGGCCGCAGGGAGGCCCGGCATTGCAGCCGCCCACTCCGGTAAGAGGGGCGCCCCACTCAGCCACCAATATCTTGTCGGCGGGATTGACGACAGCCGCTGCGCTCATACCCACAAAGCCAGGCACAGCCGGGCTGGCCGAGGCGCAGCCGACATTGTAACCTTGCCCGTAGTGCCATGGAAACTCCGATCGGCTCGGACATTTGTAAATCTCCTTGTTTTTCACATAAGAATCCAGACGCGACTTCCATTGCGGATTGCAGGGATAAGTTTCATCATAATCCATAGAGTACATTTCAAACGCCAATCCAAGCTGCTTTAAATTGCTCTGACAGGCAGCCGCCCTAGCCTTATCCCTGGCCTGCCCAAAGACAGGAAAAAGAATAGCAGCCAGTATAGATATGATCGCTATCGTTACCAGAAGTTCAATCAGAGTAAAACCCGAGTCCGGCGACTCCCTTCTATGCGCCCTGCCGTAATTCAAAGAGAGCAAAAGATCTGAAAGCTTCCCGTTCTGCCGCAGCATATGCGATTTTAATATCATTTCATCCTCCTGCGCATAATCATTAATACGGTCTTCCTGCATTTTATAAAGTTGCTCTGCAGGCACTCTCTCGATACATTGTAGCACTAATTTAAGAATGGTAACACGACAAAGGCGAAGAGTCAAGCTCTAGGCAGCCTAAA
>JAQUEL010000112.1 GCA_028685295.1 bacterium | reverse complement strand
CACCAGGGGTCCGCCAGGCATCATCCACTGCTGCATCTCTTTCGGCAAAGGTATCGACAGTTCCGGATAGATGCGCCACTCCACGGTTGGTGACGATGCTGATCCTGTTCTCATCCACCCAGATATCGCGTCTTAGTGCTTCTTGTATATCATTGGTAATATCCTCATCTCTTCTGGACATACCCGGCGTAACCTTCAACTCATCAGTAACATCGCAGACGCCTTTGATACGCTCGGCAATCCTGTGCGCCAGCGCTTTATCCTGAAGACTGACGACGTTGCCGGTGAGGATTACATGGCCATCTCTGACATCGATATCGATATCAGGGCTGTTGAAGCGTACATCCCATTCTAAGGTATCCAGAAGGTCTTTCTTTATTTGAGCATCACTTTCTTTCATAGCCATGATCTACCCGTGGTTTGCAAAGCTTAAACATGTAAAGGTCTTCCCTGGAGCAGGAAGGCCAAGTCTGTTTTTTAGTAGTTTTCATCTTTCTTATTATCCCGCATATGGTAAAGCAACGAAGATTTAAATAGTCGGCTATCTCCTTTATTGCATACCCATGCTTCCTATAAGCCTCATATATGCCTTTATCATTCCCAAAAATCTATCTGCACCTTTCCATCTCAAGCATACTCAGGTACAGATCTTGAAGGAAATTAACGAAATGTGACGAATTAATGAAAGGAGAAAGCAGAATGTCGAATAAAGATCAGACCGAAGCAACAACCGAACTGAGCTTTAAATGTGCCAATTGCGGGCATATGTACCCTACGGATAATCTTCGGGAGAGATCCTGTCCTGTTTGCGGGCATGTTAACGATGTTGAGGAAGGTTGCCTTGTTAACGTCTCAAACGAGGGCTACTAGGTTGGTTCTCCTTAGTTCCTCCGGTATGTTATAAGGTGGCTTTTATGTATTGCTACTAAGTGGAAGCGGTCTTTATTCTGAGTTCTATATTGATATTTCGGCAGGAGGTGATACGGGTGATAAACAAAGATATGACCATCGGTGAGGTCGTCGAGAAATATCCGGCAAGCGTTGAGGTTTTTATGCAGTACGGTATGGGATGCCTGGGTTGTCCGGCCACACGTTTTGAGACGATAGAGCAGGGCGCTGGAGCACACGGCATTAATCTGGAGGATCTGGTTAATGATCTGAATAAGGCCGTAAGCAAGAAATAATCTTTCATGGCAGCATTGTCGGCGTTACCATGAAGTTTAAAAGTATAGCAATCCGGACGGATGATCTGAGAATACTGAAATCAATAATGAATAAATGTGCTCAAAAGCGCATTTTCAGAGCAGGCAATCGGCTATATGCCGATGGGGCCGGGCCGTGAAGGCAGCAGGGCAATAAGGCACTTGTGGGACTGATACTAATCTATCCAACAGGTGCTTTTTTTATAGTTGCCCGGGAGGGTGAATATTAATGACGGGATTTAATGTGCATGCTTTTAAGGGATTGGAGCAGGCTGAAGCAGAGAAAAGGCTCAAGCATTTTGGGCTTAATCAGCTGGAAGCAGTAAAGAGGGTTTCTCTGGCTAGCCGCCTACTGGTTACTTTCAGTGAGCCTATGTTTCTTCTCCTTCTGGGAGCTGCTCTGGCATATTTCATCCTTGGCGAGCCGGTGGACGGCGGGATAATGCTGATTTTTATTTTGTTTGTTATAGGCATTACCTTTGTTCAGGAGTGGCGAACAGAGAAGGCTTTGGATGCGTTGCGGGAACTGGCCTCTCCCCGGGCTACGGTTATACGCGATGGGCGAGAGGAAGAAATCGATGCTACGCAGATAGTACCGGGTGATCTGGTGGTTCTCAGAGAGGGAGAGCGTACTTCGGCAGACGGCCTGCTCCTGGCTCTATCCGATCTGGGGCTGGATGAATCTCTACTGACAGGTGAATCGGTGCCTGTTTGGAAAGAGATCAATCCGGGTGCTATGGAGCCTGGACATATCTGGCGTCGGGATATGTGTTATGCCGGCACCATTGTGGTGCAGGGGCAGGGAATTATGGAGGTGACCGCTACCGGCAAGAATACAGAATATGGCAAGATCGGTGAGGCCTTGAGCGAAGTCAAGGAGAGCATAACTCCGTTGCAGAGAAGGACAAGGATTATAGTCAGGCAGGTCTTTGCTATTGCTATTCTTCTCAGCCTTAGCATAGTAGTGGTATCAGTCCTTCAGGGAGAGCCCTTGCTGCATGGTATTCTGGAGAGCATTGCGCTGGCAATGGCCATGATACCCGAGGAATTCCCTGTGGTCCTGACCATATTTCTTTCTCTGGGCGCCTGGAGGCTGGCACGAAGCCATGCTCTGATGCGCCGGATTCCTGCTGTAGAGACTCTGGGGTCTGTAAGTATCCTCTGCGTAGACAAGACCGGCACTATCACTATGAACCGTATGGCCGTTCGCCGGCTTTATGCTGACGGGTGTGAAACAGAAGTTCCTTCAAAAGATCTTCTCAAAACCCCGTTTAAAGACCTGGTTATAGCCGGAGTGCTGGCCAGCGAGCATACCCCTTACGATCCTATGGAAAAGGATATGCATCGCATAGCCGCTCAGACCGGTCTTGATCCTGCTGTCCTTTACCAACAACGGGCGCTGGTTTATGAATATGCTCTCAGTCCCGACATCAAAGCCATGGGTCATATATATAGAGAGCCGGAGGGCGCCACGGTTCTTTATGCTAAGGGCTCTCCAGAGAGTATCCTGTCCATGGTTGATCTGCCGGCTGAAGAGCGTTTGCAGATAGAGAGCAGGGGATGGAAATTGGCTGAAGAGGGATTGCGGCTGATAGCTTTTGGCCGTCATCGCTATGAAAATGCCTCTTTCCCCGAGAAGCTAACCGATAATAAGCTGGAGTTCATAGGGATGATGGCTTTGGCGGATCCGCCTCGCCCCGGAGTGAAGGAAGCTATAGCCACCTGTCTCAAAGCAGGTGTCAGAGTGGTGGTAATTACCGGTGATTACGGTGTTACTGCCAAAGCCATCGCCTCCGAAGTGGGAATACCGGAGGCGGGCCGGTTTATCAGCGGAGCGGAAATAGATGCTCTCAACCAAAAGGAGCTGGCGGAGGCTGTGCGCACGATCAATATTTTTGCCAGGGTGGTGCCACGGCATAAGCTGAGGATTATCAGAGCTCTCCAAGCCAATAAGGAAATTGTGGCTATGACGGGTGATGGTGTCAACGATGCCCCGGCCTTAAAGGCAGCCGATATAGGTATTGCTATGGGCAAGAGAGGTACCGAGGTAGCCCGGCAGGCTTCCCAAATGGTTTTGCTGGACGACAACTTTACTACTATCGTCGGCAGCATAAAGGATGGACGTCGTATCTACGACAATATTAAAAAAGCCATGGCTTACATTATTACCATACACATCCCTATTGCCGGAGCCGCTATACTGGCGCCGGTACTCAACATGCCTTTACTGTTGACACCCATCCTTGTCGTGCTTCTGGAACTGATCATAGACCCTACCTGCTCCATCGTCTTTGAAGCGGATGAAGCAGAGCCGGATATCATGGAGCGGCCACCCCGCCGTCGTGAGGAACCGCTGCTGGAGAGAGCGTTGCTATTGCGAACCTTGCTTCAGGGAGCAACTCTCTGGGCTGCTTCGTTTGGGGCCTTTGCTTGGGCTCAGGCGCACGGTCTTGGTGAAAATACCGCCAGAAGTCTTGGCTTGGCCGTGCTGGTGCTATCTAATATATTTCTGGTTCTGATAAGCCAATCCAGCATCTATCCGGTTTGGTATAATATACGTCATAGGAGCAATCTAGCCAGGATACTG
>JAQUEL010000111.1 GCA_028685295.1 bacterium | reverse complement strand
AAAGAGAGATCCGGGTGGCTGAGAATGTGGCCGAGTCGGAGAAGGGCAAAAAGAAGGCTGAGGCTGACAGGCGCATTGTGATCCATCAGCAGGAGGCACAGGCGGTAGACGGCGAAAACCAGGCCAAAGCAGCTATTGCCGATACCAATGCCGAGCTGGCGGTGAAGCAGTCCCAGGCCATGCAACGCGGCGAAGTTGCCAGGCGCAAGGCCGAAGTGGAGATACAGAAGGCCCAATACCTGGCCGAGCAGGAGCGGCTCAACGCCGCCGAAGTGGTTCGGCAGGAGATAGATAAGAGGAAGACCGAGATAGCGGCCGAGGCAGAAGCGGAGAAAATACGCCGTGAAGCCAAAGGAGAGGCCGACGCCATTCTTCTTAAATATCAGGCCGAAGCCGAGGGCGTACGCAAAGTGCTTGAAAGCAAGGCCGCCGGCTACCTGGAACTGGTCAAGGGCTGCAACGGCGACGCCAAAGCGGCAGCTACCCTGCTTATGACTGAGAAGATCGAGCAGATAGTGCAGTTGCAAGTGGAGGCTATCCGCAATATCAAGATAGATAAGGTCACCGTCTGGGATTCTGCCGGCGGCGGCAAGGACGGTACCGCCACCTCCAACTTTCTTTCCGGGCTGATCAAGAGTCTGCCGCCATTGCACGATGTAGCCGGCATGGCCGGAATAGAACTGCCAAAGTATCTGGGGGAGATGTCCACAGAAGAAACAGCTGCGGCCAAGGAGACAAGCTTGGTCGCCGACGAGGACTCTTCTGCTGAGGAGTGAACTTATCTGAAGAAAGGCTCCGTTCTTCCTTCGATGTGGCTGGTCTTAACCCTGCTATTGTTCTTTGTTCGGGCTTGCCTTTCCCTTCTCTATCAGCGGCAGTATGTCATCCTTCTCTGCGGCCACCAGAACCTTATCACCTTCCCTGAGTAGCGTGCCTCCGTTGGGGACAAAGATCTCTTCCTCTCTGGCGACAAGGATAAACAGAATGCGCTGCGGAAGGTTTAGATTCACAATCCGCTTATTTGCCAGGACGGACCCCTTGGTAACGCGTATCTCTGTTAACCAATCTTTTATGTTCGATATAAGCATCGGTTTTGGCATGTGTGCGTTTCGTTTGTCAAGATGGAGGAGCCTCGCCAGAAAAGGTATGGAAGTCCCCTGCAGTAATGCAGAGGTAACCACAATGAAGAAGACGATATTAAAGATTCTGCCTGCTTCGGGAATACCTGCAAGGAGTGGAAAGGTAGCCAGGATAATCGGCACTGCACCTCTCAATCCGACCCAGGAGACGAATAGCTTCTCACCCAGCGGCATTCTTGAGAGAGATAACGATAAAAAGACGCTGAGAGGACGAGCAACAAGCATCAGGAAGACCGATATCAGCAGACCCGCTTTGGCAATCTGAAGGAGCTGCGATGGAAAAACCTGCAGGCCGAGCGTGACAAACATCATTATCTGCATCAACCAGGCAAGACCGTCATGAAAACTGAAAAGGCTTCTTTTGTGCAATATCTCGGAATTCCCTAAAACCATGCCGGCAATATAAACCGCCAAAAAGGCATTGCCACCCGATAAGACGCTTAATCCATAGCAGAGCAGCAAAAGAGAGAGTGTCAATACGGGGTAAAGACCTTCATAGCCGAGACGCAACTTATTGACAAGAAAGATACTGGCTTTGCCAAAAAAATAACCGATGATGCCGCCTACCAGCATTTGAACTATCAACGAAGGGATAAGGCTTGAGAAAGATACGTCGCGGCCGGCAATGATGCCTATCAAACCCGTAGTTAGAAAGACCGCCATAGGATCGTTGCTGCCTGATTCAAACTCCAGAAGAGATTTTAGATGGTCTTTCAGCTTTACTTTTTTGGACCTTAGCACAGCAAAAACCGCTGCGGCATCCGTTGATGATACTATTGACCCAATAAGCATGCTTTCGATAAGAGATATACGGAGAATGTAGTGGGCAAAGAGCCCTGTAACCACAGCGGTAAGGGTGACACCGATAGTCGACAGGGCCAGTCCCTTCCAGAATACCGGCTTTATATCGTTGAATTTTGTATCGAGACCGCCGGCAAAGAGGATGAATGCCAGGGCAAAAACACCGAGCGTTTGCGCTAGGTTGGGATAGTCGAAGTGAAGGCCCCCCAGGCCTTCCGAGCCGGCAAGTATTCCTATTGCCAGGAATAGTAACAGCGCCGGCACACCGAGCTTGTCGGAAGCTTTGCTGGCGATTATTCCGGATAATAAAAGTCCTGCAACCCCGACTAATATATAAGCGAGTGAATTCGCGTTCTCCATACACCCTCTGTGAAAAATAATTCGAAAATTTCTGCTGCAAGCGCCGTTGTTGCCACTTTAAGTCGCAGGATAACCGGTTATTATTATACCAAATTGCCTCATTTTGTCCATCCAGAATGTGGGGTCAGGAGTTTACATTTAACATTTAACAAAGCAACGCCATGGTCAGGCATTTAAGAATAGAATAGAATAGCAGCTATGTCATCGCAGGCAGAACGATAAAAAACTGATGATGCCTCAATGAGTGAAGTAACTGCCTGGCCGCCTTGCTCTGTTCTGAGGTCTTGACTTTATATTTTGGGGTGGTATTATAATGGTAACAATAGTAATAATAGTAACTATGCGGGATGATAAGGCATGGAAAAAGCGAAACAACTTAAGAGGGATGATTCAACTCCTCTTTATATTCAATTAAGAGATATGGTTAAAGATGATATATTGAATGAAAAGCTGCTCCCCGGCGATAAGCTCCCTGATCTCAAATCTTTGTGTCAAATATATAACATAGGTTTAGTTACAGCCAGACAGGCGATTACAGAATTGGTAAATGAAGGTCTGGTTTATAGAAGACCATGGCATGGAACATTTGTTAATATCAATGTCAAAGATACGCCGGCCTTTAGAAACAGACTCAAAACCGTTGCCTTTGTTGCTCCCAATATTATGGATTTAATGATTACAGGAACAGTTTATGGGCTGGAAAGAAATTGCCGTGATAAAGGGTATCATCTTCTGTTTTGTAATTCTGAGAATAATTATTCCATGGAGCGGGAGAGAATAGAGGACTTGATTGAAAAGAAAGTCGATGGAGTCGTTATATGGCTTGCCGATGAAGATGGGCAAGGTAATTTAAATGAAAATTACATTAGAAGTATAGCCTTGGGAAAGAGAATTCCCTTTGTTCTGATAGATAAATACTTACCACGAGTAAATACCGATTATGTCGTAAGCGATAATTATCATGGGGCTTATACTGCGGTAAGGCATTTTGTCTCGTTAGGCTACACCTCCATTATTCATCTGACCAGACCGACTATCAGAAATTGCACTTCAGCCAAAGAGCGGCTGGAAGGCTATAAGCAGGCGCTTATTGATTCAGGATTAGCTTATAATCCTGAAAACGTATTTATTGATGGGGAGAGCGATTGGCCGCGAGAAATAATCGGGCTGGCTGATTCACATAAAGGACCTATCGCCTGTTTTGTGGCGATGGAGTTCCTTGCAGTCAGGTTGATGAAAATCGTTGCGGATAGAGGTTTATCAGTTCCGAAGGATATAGGCATAATCGGCTTTGATAACTCTATCCTGGCAACAGATCTCTCTGTTCCGCTGACCACGATAGAGCAGCCCTGGAACGCCATGGGAAAAACGGCGGTAGAGATTCTGATCGATAATATCAATAACAGGGCCGTCTCACTAAAGCAAATCAGATTGCAGTCCAGATTGATAATAAGGGAATCCTGCGGAGCAAAGCTAAAAACAGAAAAGTAGGTGATTCTACTATCCAAAGCTGATTG
>JAQUEL010000110.1 GCA_028685295.1 bacterium | reverse complement strand
TTGATGCAGGTTTTGAAATCCACCCGGTAAGGCAGATTCCTCTCCAACGGCAGCCCGCCCAGCAACCCTCTGATTATCCCTTTTATCATAGCTGTCGCCTCGTTACCCTCAAGGAAATGAAAGAAGGCACCACTGTAAATCACTCGCCCCTTGCCGTAATTATGGGCGATAACGGCGGGCCGGCCGTCATCCCATCGCACCAGAACCGATACACCTGCCCTGGGAGCGAATTCATAGGCATCTTGGCAAAGAAGCATTTTCGACCCGAAATATCCTACCGGCAAATATCGTCCATAAGCAATGGCAGCTCCGTCCTCTCTTTTCAGACAAGAGGCCTTTATCGGTGCTGGGGCTCCCCCTATCCCCAGTAGCTCTGCCAAAGGATACTGCGGATAATCTCTTTCGTAAATATCCCTGCCGCCGAGAAACCCCATGGCTACCAGGTTGCCGCCGTTTAGCACCCAGTTCTTCAGCGTCCGGATATCCTCAGCACTCATATTTCTTATCTCATCGACCACCAGCACTTTGTATTTTGCCAGCTCTCGCGAATCGAAACCGGTGATATAATTTACCGGTATGTGAGCATCGGAAAAGGCGTAAAAGGTGGGGAATATATGGCGGCAAACATAATCATAGGCTCCCGGGGATTGCAGGCCGAAGCTACCGAAGGAGGTCTGCTCATATGAATTGAGAATAGCCACTTCAGCATAGGGCCTCTGCCCGCCGATAGCATCCATATTGCGTTCGATGAAATCCGCAGCCCTCTTATAGCCGTCGGCCACCTCTGCGGACTGGGCATAAGTAAAGAAGCCGTTGCATCCAGCCAAAATGGCATCATAGATGCCGATTTCATAGGCCCATCCCGGTTCATTCTTCCCTATAACATAGAACCACACCGGCTTGTCGTGGGATTGGCCCTTGCAGAATTTTACCCGCAGATGATAGCGCTTGAAGGATATATCCCCGAGAGCTGCCCCCCTGCGGTCGAAATCCTGCCAGTAATAGGCATTGCACATACCGGTCATGGCATCGCCGCTCAGAAACTCCGTATGGCGAACACCCGCGTAAGGATGTATGGCCCCATCATAGCCCGTCGTGGCTGTGGTTATGATCTCCTTGCCCCATCTCTCCCGAGCGACCTTGCGGGCATGAAGGGAGAGATCCTGTAGAAAATCGGCGAGAGAATGCTGGCAAAAGCGGTACCATTCATACCATAACTCTTTTTGTGCCAGCCTATCGTCATTGCCGACCGAGCGTATCTCTGCCAGAGGTTTGCCTAGTTTACGTTCTATCTCTACAGCTGTACCGTACTTCTTAAGCAGATACTCTTTGAAGGCTGCCTGGCAATGACGGCAATGGCAGAAACCGCTGCCGAACCAGCCCGGCTCCTCGAAATAGATACCATCCATATTAACCGTGGAGAAGAACTTTGTCAGCAGCTGTTTGCCCCGGTCCCTGGTTTTAGGATTGTTAAAGCATATATCTTTAAAACGCCTTTTGCCGTCGGCGCTAAGGCGCATTTCATCCTCATCCCAATCTCCCAGAACGGTTTTGGTAAATTCGATAATATCTTTCACTTGAAAATAGATCAGAGCCACTTTATCCCTGTCGTGCAGCTCCTTCAGACAGGCGTTCATAATGTCAGCCTTATGCTTCCAGTCGGTGCCGCTCAGCGAACCGTTCAAAGGATACCAGGCGGTGAGACTAACCAGCGTATTGAAAGGGAGTTTATCGGAAAGACTTTCCAGATCAGCGGCAAAGACCCTGGCGGCAGATTCGGCATTAGGACTGCTGAAAGAAAAGCGCGGCAGCTTCTGCTCCAGCATGACCCTGCTGCCGTCGGACAGCTCCCTGATTATCCTGGCACTATTCTCTTCCGCGCAATTCCCCCATGAAGAGGCAATAAAGAACGTAAAGAACATAGAAGCAGCATATACTATCCATTTTTTGTTGATCATAAGATACCTCCCGGCACCGGGATGTCGCAACATCCACGACCTTCCTTATATTTATCTATATCCTCAGGCCGAACTCTTCGTAGAACCGCACCAGGTCCACACGCCTGCCTTCAAGACGCGATCTCTCCGCAGCAAAGGCGATCATACTACTGTGTAAACCATCCTCCACACTGGCCACGGGTATGCCGTTGCCACCCTTGACAGCCGCTATGAAGGAGCGGCAGAGCGCCTCGTCTCCACCGTAGTGCCCTCCGTTGTTGCCGACAATATCATAAGTGTTGGTAACGCATTTTTCTGAGCAGGGTCTGGTGACCGCTGCATCTATCCTGTTGGAGATCGGTCCACCGTACAGCATACCGTTTGTGCCTATAAGCCGTATGGTACGCAACGACATGCTCGCTCCCAGCGTCACCGTAAAGTTAAAGAGAGCGCCATCCTCATACTCCAGACTAACGACTTGGTGATCACATGTTTCCATGCCGCCATCATAAACGCACTCATCATAGGTTGTACAAACATAAGCAGGATCATCTCTGCTTATATCCACATAATAGGTGCATCGTGAAGCTATGCGACAACTGCTGCAGCGAACCCCGGCGCCATCCTTTTTGCGAAAAGACTTCAGATTGCCGTAGGAATTGACGCTTACGGGCAGCTTGCCCATGATCCAGGTAATTATATCCAGATCGTGGCAACACTTCTCCAAAAGCATGTCCCCGGCATGCTCCCGCTTGCGTCGCCAGGTACTCGTCATGCTCCTGGTAACTCCAGGATTGACGATCTCTTCGGCATTGCCGGTCAGTATATCGCCGCAGAGACCCATATTTACCAGATCCTTCACCTTGCGATAAAAGGGCGTATAACGCAGTACAAAGCCTAGAGTGATTCTCTTGCCACTGCGCCTCTCTGCCTCCAAAATATTGATACAGGCTTGCGGGGTAGTAGCCAGCGGCTTTTCCAGCAGAATATGAGCGCCGCTCTTTAAAGCGGTCAGGGCAGCCTCCTCATGCGTATCCTGCGGAGAGGATATGATCACTCCAGCAAGGTCCGTATGCCTCTCCAGCATCTCATGATAATCCTCATAGAGCGGCGTATCCTTCTCACAGTAAATACCCTTGAAACGCTCTCCGAAGGTAAGGTTGCTGTCGGCCAGGGCTGCATACTCCACCTTCTCCTTCGTTACCTTTTTCAATTCACGCGCAAAGACCGCCGCCCGCCTGCCGCAACCTATAAAGCCAATCTTCATTTCCTGTTACACCCCTAAAAATATTATCGAATAGATCAGTTATATTCAGGCCAGCATTTCAAGCCCTCCGCAGGAACGAGATCTTTGTTATAGCCCCAGAACTTGCGATTACGATATCCCGGTATGCTGGTATAGAGCATCCACTTGACATGACCATCCTTGAAGAGAATATTCGTTCCCCCACTGTGGCGATCGGACACCCTCTCCGGCGTATTATGGTAAACTGCGCCAACAGAATTGGTGCAGTCGAAGACGACGGCTGTCTCGCTGGGGAAGCCACCTCCCCATATGGATGTCCAAGGAGGGGTATCAAAAAGAGCATAATACGAAATCGCGTAGCTGTAATTTATCTTCAGCCATGTTGTGGGATCAGTATCACTGGGGCATCTCCAGACTCCGTCGGGCACATATCCCTTGCCGGTGTTACAATCCACCAGCATCTCCTTCCAGTTGCCCGATCTTGTAGTGGGATAGAGATAATCATCCCAGTCCTGAGCATACATGGCCAAACCCAGCCCGATCTGTTTGAGATTGCTCTGGCAGGTAGCCGCCCTGCTTTTCTCTCTTGCCCGGGCAAAGACCGGGAAGAGGATAGCCGCGAGAATCGCGATGATTGCAATGACTACCAGCAATTCGATAAGCGTAGATCGG
>JAQUEL010000109.1 GCA_028685295.1 bacterium | reverse complement strand
CTTAACTGCACTCACGAGAGGTATAAGGCCGCCTGCGGAGAGCATTTCGGCCGAGCCATCCCGGGAATGTTCACCGATGAGCCATGCTACCTATGGCCCAAGAGCATGCAGGCCCCAGCCGTGCCCTGGTCGGATTACCTGCCGGATTTCTTTCAAAAGATGAAGGGTTATGATATCAGGCGTCATCTGCCCTCCCTCTTCTTCGAGACAAGCAATTACAGAAAGATACGCTTTGACTTCTATGATGCTGCTACCGAGCTTTTCAAAGAGAGCTTTACCCGGCAGTATTATGAATGGTGCCGGAAGAATAATCTTATTATGACCGGGCACTTCATGTGCGAGGATACTCTCTGGGCCCAGACCCTGTGGTCCGGAGACGTCATGAGCCATTATGAATATATGACCTGGCCGGGAATAGATAAGCTGGGACGCCATTTGGAGCAGGTCGTTACGGTCAAACAGGTATCCTCCGTTGTCGATCAATTAGAGAAAGAGCGTGCCTTCAGCGAAGTTTTCGGCTGTATGGGAGGCCAGTGCAGCTTCTTCCATCGCAAGTGGATTGGCGATTGGCAAGCAGCCTTAGGCATCAGCTTTGTCAACCATCATCTCTCACTTTACTCCATGCGGGGAGAGAGAAAGCGTGATTATCCGGCTAACCTTTTCTATCAGCAGCCCTGGTGGGAAGATGAAAGAGAGTTTGCCGATTACCAGGGACGGCTATGCGCCTTTGCCTCTGAAGGCGAGCGATTAACAGATATTCTGGTGCTGCAGCCCCTGGCCAGCGTCTGGAGCGAATACTCGCCCTTGCATACAACAAATCAGTTTGCCGTTGAAGAGATATACGACAGGCCGTTTGCCGCCATCTCACATCGCTTGCTGGAACAGAAGCTTGATTTTCATTACGGTAATGAGAATTTGATGATGACATATGGAGCGGTTAAAAACGATCTTCTCTATGTGGGCGCCTGCTTCTATACCTGTGTTCTGGTGCCGCCCAGCCTGAATATCAAAGAGCAGACGCTGGCGCTGCTGCAATGCTACTCCGCTGCCGGAGGGAAGCTGATCTTCTGCGGCACGCCTCCTATGCTGGTCGATGGGGAAGAGGCGGAAATTGATTTCCCTGGAGCCATAGTCGCCGCCACGCTGGAAGAAGCCGTATCGCTTGTCTCAGGTCTCTTCCCCCATAGAATAAAGGCGACCGATAAACTGACTGGAGATAATGCCCCTTCCGTTTATATCCATAGCCGCCGGGTGGGAAATACTCTGCGTCATCTTCTGGTCAATACCGATGAGAAGCGAGAGATACAGGCTCAGATAGAAGTGCCCGGCTGCAGCCAGAGCGCACTGGCTGCATTTGATCTTTGTACCGGCGATCTTTACCGGCTTTCGGCGGATAATGATACCATCGACGTTACCCTTTATCCTGCCGCCAGCCTGCTGCTTATCAGTGGAGAGGAGGCGGAAGAAGCCGATAAAGATGTGCCCGCATTTCTTGGCAGCGGAGCCGCCTTCTTCGATCCCGATCATAAGTTACCGCAGCCTGTGATAGAAGATTTTGATTGTGAATTACTCGAAGAGAACGTTCTCTTGCTTAACGATTTCACTTTGGAAATGAACGGCAGGAAGGTTTATGAGGGGCCCGTTTGCGGTGCCTGGCATAAATACTTTTATGCGGCTCCCGACGGTACCCCCTTTAAAGCTACTTATGAATGCTGCTCAGAGAGCGCTATCGACGGCTGCTTTGCCGTTATTGAAATGGCGGAGAATCTGGAAACGATAATCTTCAACGGCCGGCCGGTGCATCCCCTGAAGGCGCCCGGACAGGCCGGAGCTTTTGATCCTCAGCAAAGCTGGAAAGATGTGAACTTTACCAGAGTGCCCCTGCCGCCGCTGCAGGAAGGCATTAACACCCTTATCATCGAGGGAAAGAAAGTCAATAATATTACCGAACCGGCCTGCCATAACCGGGTAGAGGACTGGCAGGAACATCAGCCCACCGAAGCCGAGGAGGTTTATCTTTGCGGTAGATTCTCCCTGAAGCGCGTATCCGGAGGACGGTATGTAATTATTCCATTCAAGCAACCCTTCGGTCGTAACCTGACAGAGGAGGGCTTCCCCTTTTATAGCGGGCGGATGAGGCTGCAAACGACATTTACTATGGAGAAAGAAGCACAGAAGAGAGTTTTTCTGCAGCTGGATGATGTCAGCGCTGCCTGCGTCAGGGTTAGAGTCAATGGGCAGGAGTGCGGCACTCTGCGCTGGGAGCCGTTTATCCTGGATATATCTGCTGCCGTAAAGCCGGGAGACAATACGCTGGAGATAGAGGCCGTCACCACCCTGGTTAACGCCCTTGGCCCTAACAGGCGAGCTGGGATTAAAGAGGAAGCTTATGTAGGTCCGCACTCCTTTATCGCTATGGCTCGTTTCAAGGGAGGCTACGAACTCTTTGATTTCGGCATAGGAAGCGCAAAGATCATGGGGTCAGGAGTTTACATTTAACATTTAACAAAGCAACGTCATGGTCAGGCCTTTGAGAATAGAATAGCAGCTATGTCACCGTAAGCAGAGCGCTAAAAGAGATTGATAGCTCATCAATGAGTGAAACAAAGGCCTGATCCCCTCTTGTTTACAGTTGATTATCTCTTCAGAAGGAAGTTGTTGCAATCATCCCTGTATGAACTGGGGGAGAGCCGGTTGATCTTCTTGAAAATCTTGGAGAAGACTTTGGGCTCACGGTAGCCGACGGATTTGGCTATTTGCTCTATAGTGCAATCTGAGTTGGCCAGGAGCGTTCTCGCTCTGTTTATACGTAGGTTAAGTAGAAAAGCGGATGGTGACATGCCGGTAACGCGTTTGAAAAGGCGACAGAAATAACTGCGCTCCAGACCGAGTTCGCTTGCTATGTCTGCGATTCTGATATCTTCGCTGTAATTCAATTCCATAATATTGATTGCTTGCTTGGCATAACGGGTTTCGGAATTTTGCACCAGCGGCAGCTGTTCTCTGTCCGCATGGGTTATCAGTTCAGCCATCAACAAAAAGAAAAGACCCTGCTGCCTTATCCCTGCTCCCGTTAACGAGCCATCGACGTTCAGCATCTCCGATAAGATTTGCCGGATGGCATGCTTCTGTGACAATCGTATAGCGGGATCGGCCAGTGATAGGCCGCAGCTATAAAGGTACTCGTCTACTCGGGCCCCGTTAAAGGCAAAGTAAGCGTATGTCCATGGCGCCTTCTTATCTGCTTCCCACGATACGGATGCATCCGGATAGACAAGGATACACCTGTTCCGCTGTACGGCATAGCTTGCACCGCCGGTATGGAATATCCCGCGCCCTTCCAATACGATATAAAGTGTATAATGTTCCCTTATATGCAACAGACTATTCTGTCCCGGAAGGCACTTCTCTTGTCCATAAAAGAGCAAAGCCAGATCCATATTTTTATGACTGGGATAGACGACTTTATGCATGTGCGGGCTTTTAATCGGGCTAAGCTCCCTCATGCGGCTATTATACCAAAATTGAACGTGATTTAAAAGAATAGGGGAGGTGGGGCTTTTTTATGTCACAAAAGAACACATAAATACAACATGACAGGGTTTGATATTCCGGCGCAAGATGATAATCTTAACTTAGCAGCTTTTACAATTGGTTGCTGCCGGCAAGGAGGTATTGAATTTGAGAATATCGGCGGGATGCAGAGTGCTGATGCTATGATCAGTTGCCTATGTCCTCTTCATGCCGCTTAACGATTGACTCAACCATTACCCTTTTGCCTGAGAAGAGGATGAAACATCGGATTATCCAGTTTAAGCGTACGGCGATGTCGCCGGTTGCCGACTATGAATGTTCTTTTGCTGCATCTGCGAATAAATGGTCCAGCCTTACAAGGGTGGGATAGGACATGATAAATAACATAGTAAATCAGGAGGTGCCCGAGTGAAGAGAAGAAAG
>JAQUEL010000043.1 GCA_028685295.1 bacterium | reverse complement strand
CACCTGTCACTGGGCAGCAGAGTTATTATCTTTTCCCGGAATCAGATTTTCCAGCACTCTTAGGCACCTCATTCTCTTCCCAATAATTATCGAATCGTTATTGGCGAAACCTTTAATCATATTGTTATGATAATACCAAGCGCATCATTTGTCAATATAATTTAATTTTTAGAGATTGTCTGCTTAAATTAGCTGGCAAACGGCTATTTCTCAATAGCAGGGGCACATAAAAATCTGGAGAGAGGCGCTGTCATCCTTCAGATGGCAGCATAAAGGAGAGAGTAGATAGCGATGAATAGGCGGTCACTGACAGGATGACATGCGAGATAACTTGGAAGCAGCTTCACCAACAAATTCGTACTCTCCGTCCGTCCTGCTCTATAGACGCATTGGCTGCCTCCATGAAAGCGATAACTTCCAGCGATTCTTCCAGCGGCACCGGAGCTATGCCGGTTCGGAAGAAGTTCTTTATCCTTTTCAGCAACTCCAAATAGACGCGCGTACCCACATTATCCACCGACAGAGCCGCCGTGACAGTGGTTCTCTCCTTCCAAACGATAAAACCGTAGCCGTGCTCCCCGCCTCTCACGGCCCTGGCGATGCCGGTCCTGCCGTCATCCCAGGTGCCTACAGCTACCGGGCCCTGTTGCTGCATGGTGCAGCGCACTTCTTTACAGCCGGGTCCCATCAGGCGATAAAGCGGTTCCATGGCATGAATGCCGTAGTATATCCAACCGGGCATGGTTGGACTCTCCATATAGGGAGAGTAGGCCATGGCTGAGAGGATTGCTCCGCCTTTATCATCTTCTATGGCTGCCTCTACCTCTGCCGAGAAGCGCAGGCAAGAGGCGCTGAAAACCGGGCAGTCATAGCGACGGCAGAGTCTTACCAGTTCCGCAGCGGCAGCTGTATCGGCCTCCAACGGCTTATCTATAAAGAGCGGTTTGCCTTTGTCGGCAAAGAGTTTTGCCAGTTCATAATGCTTGGAGCCGTCGTCATGCAGGATGAGGATGCCGTCCACTTCAGCCGCCAGCTTCGCCGCATCTTCTGTTATGCACACACCGGACCCAGCAACAGCCTTGATGTTCTCCGCCAATTGCCGCTTCGGTACCATGACCGAGGGCACCGGCATGGCGGCTGTGACCCTCAGGTCAGGCACCGGACAGTCCGAGCCGTTCAGCAGAGAAATGAAAACGGGCCCGTGCCCATCCAGGCCAACGACGCCCAGCTTCAGCTCCGGCACACTCATTGTTCCAGCTTCTCTATCAGCTTGTGGATGGTCTCATTCGGGACCGTGGCAGGCAAATCAATCACCTGGCCGGTGCAGGCTGATAAAAAAGCGCCCATAATGGCCTCAAAACCCTGCAAAGCTGTCTCGAGATTATTGAGATGCACCTCACGGCCGTCAAGCCAGGCGGCCATGGCCCGGGTGAACTCCCGCTGTCCGGGAACGTCGCTCCGAGCCCATGATGTGGTCTCCACCACCGGAGCGGCCTCACCTTCTATATGGTAGCCCCAATCGCTATTCTGCCGCCACCAGGCCCGGCCCCGGCTGCCCCAGAAATCGAACTCCAGATGCTGCCAGAAATCTTCCTCACCGATGGTGCCGACAGCACCGGCGGCATCCTCGCAGTAGGCGGTGATACCGTCGGGAAAGATATAGCGGATCAACATATCGGCCGGTGCCGGATGACCGTAATCATAGCCGTTCATACCGCTGGCCGCCGCCCAGACGCTGACAGGTGAAAGATCCCCCAGAAAGAAGAGGAGCAAATCTACCATGTGCGGCCCCATGGAGAGAATATTACCCTTGGTAACAATACGCACCCACTGGATATCGCCGATCAATCTATCATCAAGCACTTTCTTCAGCTGCCGGCAAGTAGCGAAATAACGCCGCTGCGTATTGACGGCTACCTTCAGACCTTTTAGTTCAGCTATATACCGTATGTCTCCGGCCTGAGCAGGATCAAGGGCTATAGGCTTTTCCACTATTATTCCCCTGACCCCGGCCTGGGCCGCCAGCAGCATCGGCTCCTCACGTATGGCCGGAGGAGTGACAATATGCAGGATATCGGGCTTCTCCCTCTTCAGCATCTCCTGCAGATCGGCGTAGCGGCGGTTAATGCCGTATTTATCCCCGCAGGCGTCCAGACGCTCCCGGTTCATATCACACAGAGCGCCCAGGCGTATTTCATCAAGGCCTTTGTAGGCCTGCATATGTATTTCCGCCCGCGGCCCGCATCCCAGTATGGCTGATTTATAAATCATTTCGTTATCCTCACTATCTCTCCCGTCTGAGCCGACCTTTCAGCGGCTTCCACTGCAGCCACAGCGGCCCTGGATTCCTCCGGAGTAATTATGCCTGGCTTTTCTCCTTTAAGGATACAACCAGCGAAATAGGTCAGCTCCTCTTTCAGAGCTCCCGTCCGGCCAGTCTCCATCCGCGGCCAATAGACCGTATCGGGATAGCGCCAGCCATCTGCTGTGTTGATAGCCAGAGGCTGGCCGGGACTGTTGATATAGATGGCGCCCTTGTCCCCGACAACCTCCATCCGGGCATCCAATTCGAAGGGCGTTCCCGGCGGCAAGCACCAGTTGTTCTCCGTCACGCCTACGGCGCCGCCAACAAATCTGTACATGGACCAGCCGATATCGGGATGGGCCAGCCCCCGCACATCTATGGCCTGGGCGTAGACAGATTCGACGGCGGAGCCGGTATACCAGAGCATGATATCCACATCATGCACACCATCCCCCATGAACGGTGAAATGCTGGCTAAAACGCTTTGGCTGACAGCAGCCGGAATGTTGCGCCGGGCATAGATGGAGAGAATCTTCCCGATTTTGCCCTCGTCTATATGCCTCTTGGCCAGAGCGTAGGCAGGATCGAAGCGACAGATATGGCCCACCATGAAGGCGCCGGTATATCCTTCCAGAGCTTGGATCAGGCGGGTGCATTCCTCCGTCGTGGCCGCCATCGGCTTCTCCAGAAAGACATGCTTGCCGGCGGCCAGAGCAGCCAGGGTTGGTTGCAGATGATCGTTGACGTGGGTGACAATACTGACCGCTTCTATATCTTTATCATTCAGCAAGTGCTGGTAATCCGTATAGGTGCGTGGAACGCCGTATTTATGCGCCACTTCCTGCAAACGCCCTTCCCGCCTGGTGCAAACAGCCGTCAACTCTACCTGGGGCAGAGCAGACAGCACCTCCACATGCTTCTCGCCGAAGAAGCCCAGACCGATAACTCCGTATTTTACCCTTCTCATCGACTAACCTCCGTATCTCACAGACGATCTTACGTCACCGGAGCAGCGGAACTCGATGGCCTTATCTATTATCCTGAAGACATCATCTCGCGGCCGATAGCCTAGAACGGCCCGGGCCTTGCCGATATCGATGGAAAAATCATAATAATCGGGCAATACAGCTTCAAAGAGCGGCAGGCTAAGCTTTCTAGCCACATAGCCGGCCAGGACATCGTAGCTGAACGGCGCCGGGGCGGCGATATTGAAGGTCTCACCCAGCGCAGCAGGATTACCCAGGGCCAGCAGGAAGGATTGTACCGCATCATCCACTCCGACTATATGCCGCTTATACGGCTTGCCGCCGGGATGCAGCAGGATGCCGGCGCCGTCGGGATAGGGGATCTCTGTTATATTCCGCCAGTTAGGGAAGCCAAAATCCGGTTCTTTAAAAGTCATATGGCAGAGTAGATCGTCCTCATCCTGGATCCAGGAGAAGCGTAAAAACGTTACCGGCAACCCATATTGCAGGGTATACTGCCGGCACATGGTCTCCTCCATAACTTTAGAGAAGGCATAGTAGCCAGGATATGCTCTGAGCGGCGCACATTCATCTAGCGGAACCGGCTGCGGATTGAAGAAGATACCCAGAGCAGCATCGCCGCCGGCCAGAATAAATTGCTTTATGCCGGCTTCTCGGCTGCCTTCCAGCAGATTGAAGGTCCCCTTGATGCTGGTATCGAAAAAGCCGGCATCCTCCTTGCTGGTGGCTAAATGACAGACAACATCCATATCCTGCAGCGCCTGCCGCACGGCCCGAGCATCGCTTACCGAGCCTATGACTGCCTCCACTCCATTGCAGACAATCGGAGTTCTGAACTGCAGCGCCCTAACGCTGTGACCAGCCTTAACCAGGGCCGGAAGCAGCCGGCGTCCCAGCTTGCCGCCTGCACCGGTAACTAATACGTTCATACATCACCACTTCAACAGAATCTTGACGGCTTCCTTTTTATAAACCTTCTCCACCGCCTTATCGTATTCCTCAAATGACATAATGCCGCCGATAAAGCTGCCGGGATCTATCCGGCCCTCTTCCAGCAATTGCACCACCGCTCTCAAATTGCCGATAGTCTGCACCTTGGAGTTTTTGATGACCAGTTCCTTCTGAAACCAGCGAGACTGATCCACCTCGAACTTCTCGTTGGTAAAGCCAAAGATAATTACCTCGTGCCGGGTTATCTCGAAGGAATTGAGAATGGACTGAGGCACGCCGGTGGCGTCTATGACCAGATCCGCCCCTTCCTCGATCAGGCTACCCAATTCGACGATAGGGTTTATCACCCTTTTCATGCCTAGCCTTCTGCCGGCTTCAGCCCGCTCTTCTGAGATTTCAATGCCGATAAGCTCCCGTGGCGGGTTGAGAGATATAAGCTGCAACAGGGCCAGCCCGGCCGGGCCGAGGCCGGCGATGGCTACCTTCTTATCACCCAGATCACCGGCAATCTCCAGACAGTGATGCGTACAACCGAAGATTTCTAAAACGGCTGCCGCTTCCGGTGCCGCCGTCCTGACGGGCACTACGCTCCAGGCCTTGCGGCAAACGTACTCCCGGTAGAGCATAGGCCCACCTTCCAGCATCATGACCACCCGGTCTCCTACCTTAAAATTGCTAACATTGCTGCCGATCTCCGTTATAATACCCACGCCTTCATGCCCATAGACGCCGGGCTCGCAAGGGTATTTGATCAGATCGCCGTAGAGACCATAGAAGATCTTGTAATCGTTCTGGTTGCAGATAGCCGCATACTCCAGCTTGATAACCACTTCGTCGGCCGTAGGCACGGGCGGCGCCATATCGATAATTCTGAATTTATAAGGCTCTGTGATCTGCAACGCTTTCATAACGATATCTCTCCTTCTTCGATTTAACGTTAAACCGAAGATGCTACAAAACCTTCCCCAAAGTAAGAACTGAGTATGCTCACTCCATTATTACGTTATTACTGCTGCAGGCAGCATCTTTTGCAGATGCCGTTCCGGCTGTCTTTCCAGGCTTGATACCAGATATTCGCCGACCGCTTTTACCATACCGGCGATATCCTGCTTTATCAGCGGTAGCGGTTCCCTGATTACCTGCAAGGAGTCGAAGTCACCAGGATAGATCATCTTGACGGTAAAGGGATCAAAGCCTATAACGAAAAAATCATTCGGTATCCGCAGTCCCTTCCGACACGCAGTATCCAGCAGTCCCATCAATAAGCGGTTGGATTCCAGAAAGATGCCGGTGCCGTTTAAATCTTTATCCAGCATACACTCTGCCGTTTCCCTGACGCTTTCCCTGTCGGGCGCTGTGAAAAATATCTGCTCAGATACAAAAAGGATATCCCGACATGCCGACTCTTCCTGCACACCTGCCAACCTGTCTTCAAGGGGCTGATTGCGCCTTATATTACCAAGATAAAATATCCGACGTACCCCACGATCGGCTAGCAGGGCAACGCCATCTCTGGCACCCTGCTTGTTATCTGTTACAATGAAATTCAAATTCTCTCCGGCAAAATACCGGTCTATAAGGATGAACGTCTTTTTGCTCCCCTGGACCTCTCTGAAATAATCTATATTATCCCGGCCAGAAGCCGGTGCCGCCACCAGCCCATCAACCGACCTGCTTAACAGGTTTTCTATATGTTCCCGCTCATTTGCAGGATTATCCTCGCTGTTGCAGATAAGCGCCTGATAACCGTGTAAAGAGAGATATATTTCCAGGGATCGCAGCAATTCCGGGTAAAAGAGGGTACTCATATCGGGGATCACTATACCGATGGATTTCGTCTTCCGATTCCTCAGTCCACGGGCAATCATGTTGGGCGAATACCCCAGCCTTTGGGCAGTCTCGATAATCCTATTCCTCTTCGCCTGTCCTATACGTATAGGCAAACCGTTCAGCACTTTGCTGACGGCGGTTTGCGAAACGTTCACTTCCTCAGCAATATCCTTCAGGCAAATCCTTTTCAAGGCAGCAACCTCTGTAGATACTTTAGTTTAACGTTTGACCACAATATACCATTCTGTTATGGGGGTGTCAAGCGCCATGGGGAATTGTGTGTGTGGTTATTGTTGCTCCTGATAATTGTGATACCTTAATTCTCTATCCGTAAAAGACGACCATTATCACCGCCGTCTGCCTTTGACCGAATATTTGCGGATATTTTATCCAGGGTAAAAGGAGGCAAAATATTTTCCATCACTGTTATTACTATTCCTGCAAATTAATCAGCTTGCAGGCAGCAGGATAATAACCTTGCTTCCCTGTCCTATTCCGGGACTCTCTACCCATATCGATCCGCCATGCATTTTGACTACCAGGCCGGCAATGGGTAGCCCCATTCCACTGCCCTGAACGCGACGAATATTGATATCTTCCACCTGGTAGAAACGTTCGAAGATATGTTTCAGATTCTCAGCGGAAATTCCTACACCTGTATCGCTGATCTCAATGCGTAAATTGCCTTGGTCCGAGCAGGCATTAACCATTACCCCGCCTTTATCGGTAAATTTTATAGCATTATCTATTACCTTCTTAAGGGTATCCTTAAGCCAATCAAGATCACCATTAATAACGGGCAAAGGATCGGAGATATCCAGCTTAAGATACAACTTCTTTACCTCTGCCGCCGGCAGCATATCCCTGACAGCATCGTTTAACATCTCGGCTGGCTCTATCCGCTCCCGCTTGAATTCTACCCGCCTGGCTTCCAGGTCGGATAACGATATAAGGTCTTCTATAACCTGATGAAGCCGCTGTGACTGCCTCAAAGCAGAATCCAATCCTTTGCGCATACGCTCGGGAAGCTCTCCCAGCTTTCCGGCGGCAACCAGATCCAAAAAGATACGGATAACGGTTAACGGCGAGCGTAGTTCATGTGATACTCTAGCCAGAAAATCAGCTCTCGATCTGGCTGTGGCCTGCAATTCCTCAGCCATCCGATTTATCTCATGGGCAAGATCTTCAACTTCATCGCCACTTTCTACATGCACTCTGCTATCCAATTGATTACGCCCTATTCTAGCGGCTGTCTCCTCGATATTAATTATGGGCTGAGTAAATCGCCGTGCCAGAAGAACGACCAGAAAATAGGATAGCAGGAGCATTAAAGCAACAAATATAATAAAAGCCCATACCGCCCGACGAAATTCTCCATAGATCACTCTCTCCGGCGCACCGGTAATTAAAGCCCATCCGGTATTATTCACCGGAGTGCTGGCCAGAAGGCTAAAATAGCCGTCAACAGGGCTCTTTACCAGCGTTATGTCTGTCTTCCCCGCCAAAGCATCCTGAATAACTTTGTCGGTATAGCGATGACCAAGATATTTCTCAACATTAAGATTACGACTGATAAGCACTCCTTTTCTGTCAAAGACACTAATAATATATCCGAAGGGGAGCTTCAGCCTGGAGAACATCTCGCCCAATTCTTTTGGCGCCAGCGAAAGCGCCATAATGCCGGTAAAATTACCCTTATCATCATTTAACGGGTATGCGATAATCACTGTAGGAGCATGTGTAAACCGCCCACTGGCGATAAAATCCGATACGTAAGGCCGGCCGGTACGTTTGACCTGAATAAAATAATCTCTATCGGCCACCGATACTCCGGACTGGAAGGGAGCATAGCTGACAAGAACTCTCCCTCTCTCATCTGCAAGGAAGATGTTCTGCCACTCTTTTTTATTGTTGAGCAGGCGGATGAAATATGTTTTAATTACGGGCAGATTACGGGTTCTGACGGCCGGGGTGCCCGCCATCGTTTCCAGTGAATCGCTTTGCACGTTTAACCATAGAGTGGTCATTTGCGATGCAGCCCTGGCCTGCGCCAGCACAGATAGCTTGATATCGCTCTGTTTATCATGATAATATTGATAAAGCAAGGCCGTACCTGCCACCAGCAGCGGCAGAATTATAATGAAGGCATATTGAATAAAGCGCGATCTTATGGAACGTCTCACCAGCATTACTCTCCACTTTGCACTAACACTAATCAACAATCAGCAGTTACCTTATACCCTCGGCACACCCGGTAAAAACAGATATCGGTCAAATAATAAGCATGGCATCTCCAAAGGAGAAAAATCTATAGCCCTCGTTCACAGCCAGATTATATGAGCCAAGCACCAGGTTCCGCCCGGCAAAGGCGCTGACAAGCAGAAGCAAACTGGTCTTGGGCAGATGGAAATTGGTTAGAAGCATATCCGTGACTCTAAAGATAAAACCCGGGTATATGAAGATATCGGTCCAGCCGGAGCACACCGGTTCCGGACCGGAAAAAGCCGCTTCCAAAGCTCGCGTGGTAGTGGTACCAACGGCTACCACTCTGCCACCGCTTTTTCGCGTGGATATAACCGCCTCTATAGTATCTTCAGGGATCTGGTAATACTCGGAATGCATCTGATGTTCCACTACGCTCTCGTGACGCAGCGGACGAAAGGTATCCAGGCCTACATGCAGAGTCAGACTGCTCAACCCTATTCCTGCATCTTTGATCTTTTTCAGTAGAGACGGCGTAAAATGCAGGCCGGCTGTGGGAGCGGCGGCAGATCCCGGCTGGCGCGAATAAACCGTTTGATACTTCTCAGCATCCTCCAGCTTACGTTTGATATAAGGCGGCAACGGCATCTCGCCCAAGCGCTGCAGCACATCAAGAAAATTCCCCTCCCAGCGAAAACGGATCAATCTGCCGCCGGCTTCCGTACGTGCTGTTACTTCCGCGTCTAGGTCTTCACCGAACTCCAGCCTCTCCCCGGGATGCACACGTCTGCCCGGTTTGACCAGACATTCCCACTCACCGCACCTGACTTCGTGCAACAACAGAACTTCTACTGTGCCTCCGGTCTGGCGCCTGCCGAATAACCGGGCAGGTATGACCCTGGTATCATTGATTACCAGCAGATCCCCCTCGTTCAGATAATCGAGAATATCATAAAAAATACGGTGCTCTATTCTGCCGCTATCACGATTTATAACCATCAGGCGACAGGTATCACGCGGCTCCGCCGGCTCCTGAGCTATAAACTCAGGCGGCAGGTGATAGTTATAATCCGAAAGCAAGAGATCGTGGCTCGAAGCCATCATCGATCTACCTCCCGCCGACGGTAATACCTGTCCCGCTCACTAAAAATGCAGCCGCAGTAAGGCTGCAAATATATACCTTGTTCTCTTATCTCTTGCTTAGCGGCAGGCCATCCCAAACGCCAATCACGATAAACGAATTCAACATCATAACGTTCACCCTCCTCGGTACCGATCCGAGCTATTGCATCATGTTGCTGATAGGGGCTGACTAATAGAGTAGTGGAGTATAAATGATATCCCTCCGCTGCAGCTCGGGCAGCGGCTGCCGACAGGCGCCGGCGATAGCATTCTAGGCATCTGTTCTCAGCCTGCAAAGCCGTCTTCAGCCAGTTTTCCAATGGATATGATTCTTCTGCCTGCAATGACAGCCCCTCATTAGCGGCAATGCATCGCAATGCCGCCAGACGTTTCTTGAATTCTGTGTAAGGTTGTATATTGGGGTTGAAAAAGTACCCTCTCGGCTCCAAGCCTTCCCGCCGCAGCTCTCTTAACGGATAAAGAGAGCATGGTCCGCAGCATATGTGCAACAAAATATCTTTGCATCCTGCGTTCACTGTTCAAATCTCCAGATCGCATTGATCAAAAGGCTGTTCCGAATAACCGTAAGGCAGTTTAAAGTGCTCGTAGGCCAGTCGCGTAGCCTTTCTACCTCTGGGAGTACGGTTAAGATAGCCGATTTGGATCAGATAAGGCTCATATACAAACTCCAGCGTATCCCGCTCTTCGTTCAAAGAGGCGGCAATCGTGTCTATACCAACGGGCCCGCCATCGAATTTCTCTATAATCGATAAGAGATAGCTTCGATCCAGCCGATCCAGGCCGCAATGGTCCACATCCAACATCTCCAGGGCCTCCACAGCCACTTCAGCATCTATGCAACCATCGGCTCTTATCTGTGCGTAATCGCGAACGCGCTTGAGAAGGCGGTTAGCTATACGGGGCGTTCCCCGTGAGCGGCGGGCTATCTCTGCAGCACCGCTCTCAGTTATATCCACATTCAGTATACCAGCCGATCTAGTGATAATAATACATAAATCTCCGGGCATATAATACTCGAAATGAAAAGAGATTCCAAAGCGATCCCTAAGCGGCGAAGTCAACAATCCCGTTCTGGTAGTGGCCCCTATCAGAGTAAAAGGTGCCAAAGGTAAAGTATATGATCTAGCACTGGGGCCCTTGCCAATAACCATATCGAACTTGAAATCCTCGATAGCGGGATAGAGGCGCTCCTCCACCACCCTTCCCAGACGGTGTATCTCATCTATAAAGAGAATATCATGTTCCTGGAGATTGGTAAGCAATGCGGCCAGATCACCGGTATGCTCTATAGCCGGACCAGAGGTAACCTTGACGCCTACTCCCATTTCATGAGCAATGATGCCGGCCAGCGTCGTCTTTCCCAGACCCGGGGGCCCGTAAAGCAGAACATGATCTAATGCCTCTCTCCTGCCCTGAGCAGCTTCTATGCAGATTTTCAGGTTTTCCTTGACATGCTGCTGACCGATGAAGTCTTCCAACCGGCGAGGCCGTAAAGAACGCTCCAGTTCGAAATCCTCTTCATATTGATCGGCAGCCGTTACACGATCAGACATTCCTTATCATCTCCATTTTAGCCCATATCTTTTTAGCCTTTTACCAGTATCCCGTCAGGCTATTCAGCCCTGACGATATTCTCCTTCTACTAACCTACCGTATCAATGTCCCAGAAACTTGAGTGCTTCGCGAATAACGGCTTCAACCCCGTTCTCTCGTTCAGCCGCATCGACCCGTCTAACCGCCTCAATTGCACGCTGGCGGCTGTAACCCAGCTCTACCAACACGGTAATCGCCTCAGCAACCGTATCGCCTATGCCGACTGAGGCTTGGCCTTCGTCGATTAGTAGATCATCTTTAATCTTATCCTTTAAATCCACTACAATACGTTCAGCCGTCTTTCTGCCCACTCCTTGCGCCTTAACTAGAGTCGCCACCTCACCCGTAGCGATAGCGACCTTAAGACGTCCCAGCGTATTAGAAGAGATCAGCGCCTGAGCAACCTTGAGGCCAACGCCGGAAACTCCGAGCAGAAGCTCGAAAAACTCCCTGGCCTCCGCGGTAAGAAAACCTACCAGCGTTATAGCATCCGCTCTGACACAGGTATGTATATGAAGGCATACCTCCTCACCCTCAGCAGGCAACTTGGATATAGCCGATGAATGTAACTCCACCCGGTAGCCTACCCCGCCAGCCATAATGATAACGTAATTCTCCCTAACCTCAAGCAATTCTCCTGCCAGATAAGCTATCATCCCAATCCCCTCATAGGTGCTGCGTGAATATGGCAAACGGCCACCGCCATGGCATCAGCTGCATCATCCGGCTTAGGTATTTCCCGCAGCCCCAAAATACTCTTTATCATAAACTGCACCTGCTCCTTGGAAGCACGGCCGTAACCCACAACTGCCTGTTTAACCTGAAGCGGCGTATATTCTGCCACCGGCAACCCTGCATTAGCAGCCGCCAGAACTGCCACCCCTCGGGCCTGCCCCACAGCGATAGCCGTAGTCACATTACGGCAGAAAAAGAGTTCCTCTACCGCTGCTTCATGCGGTCGAAAGGCAGCAATCTTGACGCTTAGCTCCTGATAAATGATCTGCAGCCGCCGGGCCGGGTCCTCTCCAGCTGCAGTGACAACCACCCCGTAATCCAACGCACGCAGAGCCTGGCCTCGCTCTTCGATAAAAGCATACCCGGTTATAGCTGTACCGGGATCTATCCCTAGAACTATCATAATCCCACCAGTAAATAGCAAAAAGAGCAGGAACGGCCCTCGCTCCTGCCCCTTTTAAACAGCAATCCCGACGGCCTAACCGATCTGCTCAAGAATATTCTCCGGAATGTCGAAATTGGAATGAACTTTCTGGATATCATCATGCTCTTCCAGCATATCCATAAGACGCAGCATCTGCTGAGCCTCTTTGCCGGCCAGAGCTATAGTATTTTGAGGGATCATAGTCACCTCGGAAAAAGCCGGTTTGCAACCTGCCTCTTCGACGGCCGCGCGCACAGCATCCAAGTTCTCAGGCGCAGTCACTATTTCAAGAACGCCGTCATCATTCTTAATATCTTCAGCCCCGGCATCGAGCGTCGCCATGAGCAGTTCATCTTCATCGATATCCTGAGCATCTATCTGTATCAATCCTTTATTGTCAAACATCCAGGCTACACAGCCGCTCTCACCCAGATTACCACCGGTACGTGAGAAAATATTTCTGATCTCGGGTAACGTCCGGTTCCTGTTATCGGTCATCGCCTCAATGTAAACAGCTGCTCCTCCCGGACCGTAACCTTCATAAGAGACCTCCTCGTACGTAACGCCTTCAAGCTCACCTGTTCCGCGTTGGATAGCACGCTTGACATTATCGGCCGGCATATTTACTTCCCTGGCCTTGAGCATAGCATTGCGCAACCGGACATTACTTTCAGGATCGCCGCCCCCAGTCCTGGCCGCCACAATGATCTCTCTGGTTACGCGGGTAAATGCTTTACCTCTTTCAGCATCCATCTTACCCTTTTTCAATCTTATATTATGCCATTTGGAATGACCTGCCATGCCTTAACTACCTTCCTCATATTAAATGTAGAATACGATGCTCTAAATTCTACATTCCTGTTTTTAAGCTTTCTTATCTACAAGTTTATGAATTATACAATGATTTTATCATAAAACAGGTTCTTTTTGAAGCCGCCCCTATGGCGACAGTCTATATAAAGCTATTGAGGGCCATTTGGATATTAGGGCGCATTTGCAGATCCGGCCACCCCTAAAACAGCCGATATCTTGCATAGCTTCTTTGCGTGTGATAGTATGAAATAAAAGTTTTTCTTAATGAGTAAAAAAAGTCCTGCTCAATAGAGTATTCGGAGTTCCACGGTAGAACTCTGATATAAAAAAAGGAGGCAGATTAAAGAATGGATATATCCTCTATTATTAAGATTAAACCCAAGTTTGTACCACCTTTGGATCAGGATTTTGTACCGGCTTCCCTGATCAACCGAAAATTCCGCGAACTGGTAAAGGCAAGCGGCGGCGGCATTCCTCTGAAGCTGGCCCTGGAGAGAGCCGACGGTTCCATTTCTACCTACTCCACCTTAGTTTTTAAATCCGATTCGCCTTATGCACAGGCTAATCTACCGTATGTGGAGAGAATAGTCAAATTCCTTCTCTGGCAGCGAGGCGGCTGGAAGGTTTACGTAGGCGGCCCTGCCGATATCGGGGAGTATATAAAGAAGACTTACTCAACCGCTGGCGCCAGAGCCTTTGATGCAACTTTTATGGGCGGTGTTTATGAGCGCCCCTTCACTGTGGAGCTGACCGATGTAGCCGGTGTTCCTGGGGATGATGAAGAATCGATTCCGTTGGGACGGCATCTGGATGGCTGCCGCGTAGGCTTCGATCTAGGTGCCAGCGACCGAAAAGCCAGTGCCGTCATTGATGGAGAGCCGGTTTATAGTGAAGAGGTTCCCTGGGATCCACGCAACGCTACCGATCCTGAGTATCACTATCAAGGCATAATGGCTGCCATCCGCAGAGCAGCTGAAAAGCTGCCCAGATTGGATGCCGTCGGCGGCAGTGCAGCCGGAGTTTACATTAACAACCGCGTACGCGTGGCCTCCTTATATAGAGGCGTTCCTAAGGATGAATTCGACACCAAAATCGTCAATATCTTCCTGCGTATACGTGATGAACTCGGCGTGCCCATGGAAGTGGTCAACGATGGCGAAGTAACAGCCCTGGCCGGCTCAATGTCACTGGGAGAAAACCCTGTCCTCGGTATAGCTATGGGCTCCAGCGAAGCAGTCGGATACGTCAATGCCTCCGGCAACATCACCGGCTGGCTTAATGAACTGGCCTTTGCTCCCGTAGATTACAGGCCGAATGCACCGGCAGATGAATGGTCCGGCGATATTGGATGCGGCGTTCAGTATTTCTGCCAGGTCGGTACTATCAGGGTGGCCGAGGGAGCCGGCATGCTCTTTGGCCCCGATCTGAAGCTGCCGGAAAAACTGGTAGTGCTTCAGGAGAAGATGGAGCAAGAAGATCCGTTAGCTCGAAAGGTTTACGAAACGGTAGGCACATCGCTGGGTTATGCCCTGGCTCATTATGCTGATTTCTACGATCTTAATAGAGTGCTTATTCTGGGACGTGTTACCACCGGCAAGGGTGGCGATATTATGCTTGCTCAGGCAGAGCAGGTGCTAAAGGCCGATTTTCCGGAACTAGCCGATAAGATCAAGATCTCTCTGCCTGATGAGAAGAGCAGACGCGTCGGACAATCCATAGCTGCAGCCAGTCTGCCGGAAATTCGATAGGGGGAAAATCATGAAGCTCAGTAAAGAGACATTCGAAATATATGTTCCTGATAGGGTCGATACCGCCGCCGCTCTGGCAAGGACTACGCACATGGCCGTTTCCGCTCATCAAGATGATATTGAGATCATGGCTATGGATGGCGTGCTGCAGTGCTTCGGCAAATTCGATAAATGGTTTACAGGCGTAGTAGCCACTAATGGTGCCGGCAGTCCGCGCAACGGTTTTTATGCCGATTATAATGATGAGCAGATGAGAATTATCAGGCGTAAAGAACAGAAAAAGGCTGCCTACGTAGGAGAATATTCAGCTGCTGTCTTTCTTGATCATTCAAGCGCCGAGATGAAGGATTCGTCCTATCCCGGCGCAATAGATGATCTGAAGGCATTGCTTCAGGCTGCCCGGCCAGAAACGGTATACGTGCATAATCCTGCCGATAAGCACCCCACACACGTTTGTACAGCCATCAGACTTATACAGGCCATAAGAAGCCTGCCCGAGGATGAAAGACCGAATAATCTTTACGGCTGCGAAGTCTGGCGCGACTTGGATTGGATGGTCGACGAGGATAAGGTGGCCTTTAATCTGGACAAGCATGAAAACATTGCTGCATCCGTTCTGGGAGTCTTCGATTCGCAGATAATCGGCGGTAAGCGCTACGATCTGGCCAGTATGGGACGCCGTCGTGCACATGCGACCTACCATCAAAGCCATGCCGTGGATACATGCGGTATGCTCAATTTCGGCATGGACCTGACACCGTTGATTCAGGATGATACTTTGGATCTGCTGAATTACGTTCGTGAACATATTGAACGTTTTGCCGCCGAAGTATCCGGAAATATCAGTAAGTTCGTTTGATTGATCGCCAAGGTGCGTTTGCGAGCTCCGGCACTGGGGCCCTGAGGGTGCCTTAGTGTCCCAGTGCCTTATCCCAAGAACGGGCCTTGCTTTTTATAATGTTCCCCCGGTAGTACATACCAACTTGCCATGAATAACGCCACGGATACTGATTAGACTGTTCGCAATGTGCTGCACCTGTTTTGCCATACCCCGTATAACGATAACTTCAAGGCAATTGTGTTCATCCAGATGTACATGGGTAGTGCAGACTATTGCATCATGGTTGTGATGCTGAATATCGCTCAGAACACGGGACAGCTCTCTGGTATGGTGATCATAAACAATGGTGACCGTTCCCATAACCTGCCCCTCTCCAGTCTCCCACTTTTGTTCTACCAGATAAGCGCGCATGATATCACGTATGGCCTCAGATCGGCTGGCATATCCCTTAAGATCGATATGCTTATCGAATGTTTCTACCAGCTCCCTAGGTAAAGAGACTCCAAAACGCACTATATCGCTCATATACCTTCCCCCTCGTATAATATGTTCCATCAAGCGATTTGCAATCTATTTGGGTACCGACAGCCTCGTCAATCAGTTATTAAGTCTTTCTATCTGTTCCGGCCAAGGTAATCGGCCAGAACATTAAAACGCTGCCTGTCCAGGCCCCAAGCGCAATCTGCAGCGTGGTACGCACAGGTATCGCCATGCCAATCACTGCCACCGGTAACAATCAATCCATAGCGCTCAGATGTATCTATATAGCGTTTAACCTGCTCGGGTGTATGGGCAGGATGGAATGCCTCCAGCCCCTGTAGACCGGCCTTTATAAATGCAGGAATATACTCATCCATATCTGCCAAACCGGGGTGAGCCATCACAGCCATTCCTCCGGAATTGCGTATAAGCTCCACCGCATGCGCAGGTGCCAACCTGTACCTCTCTACATAAGCAGGCTTACCTCGTCCCAAATATCTATCAAAAGCATCAGCAACGTTATCAGCATAACCAGCTTCTACCATGGCTCTGGCTAGATGAGGCCGGCCCATCGCCCCTGCTCCTGCCAGTTTGCAAATGCGTTCACGGGATATAACAATACCCAGACGGTTTAATTTGCCTATCATGGCTGTCAGCCGTTTCTCTCTGGAGAAACGAAATAGTTGCAATTCCCGCTGGAATTCT
Source organism: bacterium (assembly GCA_028685295.1). Classification (GTDB taxonomy): domain Bacteria; phylum UBP13; class UBA5359; order UBA5359; family UBA5359; genus UBA5359. The sequence continues at coordinate 376 of JAQUEL010000043.1, read as the reverse complement.
TTATTCTCCAGCCTGAAATTATAACCCAGAAAATGCGCCTCCTTGCTCTCCATTACGGTGCTCAATTCTATGCCGGAGATCATGATAATTCCCTGTTTTTCAGCGGATTGTTGAGCTTCTTTCAACCCATCAGTCGTATCATGATCGGTCAGTGACATCGCTCTCAATCCAAACCCCCTTACTTTCTCTACTAATTCAGAAGGAGATATCAGGCCATCGGAGGCAGAGGAATGGAGATGTAAATCAGCAAAAACCCTTCTTTTATCCATAAAACATCCCTATTAATATGAAACAAAGCGGCGTACCGCTTTGTTTCATCAATACTTATCTACTTTTCCGGGAAACCGTTCAGCGCGGTTCCACAATAAAACGGATG
>JAQUEL010000108.1 GCA_028685295.1 bacterium | reverse complement strand
TCTTCCGATCTATTGCAGGCTTTTATTGATGGTAAGCGATGTCGACCGGTAATGATAGCCGCTACCGGTGATATAGCCATTATTCCATCTCTCTCGCTTTCCGCCGGCAAGCATGAGCTTGACATTACCTTTTGCAGTGAAGCCGGGAACATTATCTCCAAGCATTTCAACTTTGTAGCAAAAGCCGGCCCTGAAGATAACGGTATCCGTGTAATGCCTGTTAAGGGTAGAAACAGCCGCATTATAAATTCCTTTACCTCTTCGTTATCACTATATAATATTCAATCGGGATACGAAATTCCGATGCAAGCCGATGTAATTAATGACGACAAATGTATCCCCTATGTGTTGCGTAATGACAAGAAGAGAGCTTTATCAGGAAGTGAGAGTGTGCGGCCCGGCGAAAGCTTTATTCTCACCGGCGATCTTCCCGATTATATTGTATTGATACAGGAAACGGATGAAGATTACCGCGAGCTGCCGGCCCTTATAATTGTTTTATGCGTTGTCTTATTCATAATCATATTCGTATGCAGACGCAGACGTAGGCATAGATAGCAGATAATTATTTAAAATGGTATTATATATGCGTTGAATAGAAAGTGCTTTAAAATATAATTCCGTTTGGCACGAAAGGATGTCTTTTGTGGATGCAAAGCCTTCAAGAAAGCCGATCTGCGGCGTATCCAGGATCACGCTTCTTCTGATACTGGCTCTCTTTATTCTGCTGTTGATTATTACCTTTTTTCTTCTCAAGTCCCGGAAAGACGATACCGTTCTAGTCTCCGTAAAACGTCAGGATATAGTTCAAAGAGTCACCGCCACAGGGGCGGTGACTTTGCAAACCGATGCTATGGTAAATATAGGTGCGGAAGTAAGCGGCAAACTAAAAAAACTCTATGTCGACGTCGGCAGCACGGTCAAGGCAGGGCAACTGGTAGCAGTGATGGAGGTTCCGGAACAGCTCTCTCTGTTGCGACAGGCCAGAGCATCGGTCGATGCTTCCGCCAGTCGCCTGAAAGAAGCAGAGGCCCTGGCGCAGCAGGCGCAGCGTGATGGTGCTCGAACGGAATCACTTTATCGTCAGGGAGCTGTCAGCCGTGCCGATGCAGAGGCTGCGGCCACGCGGTATCGTACTGCTTTGGCACAGGTGGATGCGGCGACTGCCGCCTTGCAACAGGCTGAGGCCGAATATCAACGACAGAGCACCAATCTGGCTAAGGCACGCATTTATTCTCCCATAAACGGTACGGTTCTGACCATCGATGCACAGGAGGGAGAGATCATAACTGCCGGTTTCACTACCACTACCCTTCTCACCGTGGCCGATCTCAGACGCATTCAACTGGATGTTCCTGTAGACGAGACGGATATTGCCAGAATAAGGGCAGGGCAGAGTGTAGAGATAAATGTTGACGCTATCAAAGACCGTACTTTCTCCGGCCGGGTGATCAAGGTATCCTCCGGTGCTACTCTGCAGCAGAATGTCGTCAGTTATAATGTTGTTGTGGCCTTTAACGGCCATCCACAGGGGCTTAAGCCGCAGATGACGGCTACGGTAAATATCGATACCGGTGTGGTCCGGGATGCGCTCGTGGTGCCTTTTGAGGCGGTTAGATCAACCAACGAGGGAGAGGTGGTCTATTTGCCCGGTTCACCGGGGCAACCCTTTGTGGCGCGTTTGGTCCAGACCGGTGTCTCGGATGAAAAGGTTGTCCAGATATTATCCGGTTTAAAATATGGACAGAAGGTGGTTCTCACCTCTTCGCGTCTCGATAAACAGCTTGAACAAGAAGCCGGTGCCGGGCAATGACGGAGGAGATAATCCGTACTGTAAAAGTGAGCAAATGCTATCTCTTCGGTATTACTGAGGTGCATGCCCTGGTCGATGTTGATTTTACCGTAAAAAAAGGTGATTTCGTGGCTATAATGGGTCCATCCGGCAGCGGCAAATCGACGCTGATGCATATCTTAGGCTGCCTTGACAGACCTTCTAAGGGGGAGTACTACCTGAACGGTATTCTTGTCAGCCGGCTCAGCGATCATGAACTGGCAAGCATACGAGCTACAAAGATAGGCTTTGTTTTTCAAGCATTCAACCTTCTGCCCAGAACCACGGCTCTGGATAATGTTACTCTGCCGTTGCTTTACGGGCGGCAGCGCCCGAATAAAAAGCTGGCGGAGGAGGCACTGAAGCGTGTCGGCCTTGGCGACAGAATGTATCATAAGCCGGGGGAACTCTCCGGAGGACAGCAGCAGCGTGTGGCCATTGCCAGAGCTCTGGTGGCCAACCCGGCCATTATTCTGGCTGATGAGCCGACAGGGAATCTGGCCACTCGCCAGAGTGAAGAGATAATGCAGCTCTTTCAGGAATTGAACGATGACGGGATAACGATTGTTCTGGTGACACATGAAGCTGAGATAGGGGCGCATGCTAAAAGAATAGTACGCTTTCTTGATGGTAGAATTTTTTCCGATACATCGGTTGAACAGCGTGTATTTGCTACCGATTTATTGTCACAAGAGGGGGCGATAATTTGAACCTCTGGTATGGCTTCGGCATAGCTCTTCATGCTCTGGCCATCAACAAGGGACGTACGGCATTGACAGCTCTGGGTGTTATTATCGGTGTGGCTGCCGTTATCGCTATGGTAGGACTGGGCCAGGGCTTTGGCAATGCCATTACCAGTGAGATCAACGCTTCCGGTGCCAACTGGATCTACATTATGCCCGGGCGGGAAGCGTTCGGACCGGCGGCTCTATTGAGCCGGGGCAGATTGACACTCGCCGATGGTGACGCTATTCAGCGGCGTTTCCCGGATACGATACGAAAGGTAGTCCCGGTGGTTATGGGGCAGGCTACCGTAAAATATGGGAATAAATCTACTCTGGCCAATTTCGCCGGCGGTACCCCTGATTATCTCAGGTTGGAGAATCTCTCTCTTAGGTCCGGCAGTGTCTTCCGGCAGGCGGATATAGACGGTCGGGTCAAGACGGTTGTGGTGGGAACTACGGTAATCAAGGAGCTGACCGGCAGCTCAACCACAAACCTTATCGGAAAGACTATTCTTATAAACAGGCAGGCTTTTACGGTGCGAGGCCTTTTGCGAACCAAGGGCATTAGCTTTGGCTATGACCCCGATAATCTGGTGATAATGCCCTACACTACCGCTATGCGTCGTATGATGAACACCGATAATTTAACATATCTGGCTGTACAGGCGGTGGATGAAGCATCGGTTCCAAGGGTGGAGGACGAGGTCCGGCGGACCCTGCGGCATCTGCACAGCATTCGTCCGCCATACAATGAGAATGATGATTTCAGCATTATGACACAAGAGGGCGCTAGGGCCATGGTCAGCAATGTCACCAGGATCATCAGTTTGCTGCTTGCCAGTATCGCCGCTATCTCTCTCTTGGTGGGGAGTATCGGCATCATGAATATAATGCTTGTATCCGTTACCGAGCGTACCCGTGAAATCGGTTTGCGTAAGGCTGTCGGTGCTTCTACCAACAATATCCTGGTACAGTTCCTGATCGAGGCTGTGGTTATATCGGTATTGGGTGGGCTGGTAGGCATTATTATCGGCCTGTTGGGAACCGGGGGTATCGCTTGGGCAGTAAACACTTATACCAGTGTAAAAGTAATTTATGTTATAAACCCCATCGCCATAATACTGGCCTTCGGCGTTTCTGCTACCATTGGAATACTGGCCGGGCTTTACCCTGCCCTTCGAGCTGCACGCATGGATCCGATAATAGCGCTTAGGTATGAATAAATGCAGCCATTTACATGTTGATATGCTTGCAGCATAATTTGCCGTAAAAAGGGAGGAACTCATGATGAAGGAGAAGGAAATTGTAGAAATCATCGCCGCTGATCTCTTGCAGGCAGGCCTTCGCTCGGGAGGAGTCTTGCTGGTGCATTCTTCATTATCCGCGATGGGGTTTGTTCCCGGCGGCCCGGAAACTGTAATTCAAGGTTTTCTGAAAGCGCTCGGTCCTGACGGGACTTTACTGATGCCGGCTTTAAGTTTCCGTCTGAGCCGTTTATACG
>JAQUEL010000042.1 GCA_028685295.1 bacterium | reverse complement strand
GGAGTAGCTCAGTTGGCTAGAGCCCTAGCCTTCCAAGCTGGGGGTCGCGGGTTCGAATCCCGTCTCCCGCTCCATTTTTATTTTTCCACGCGCGCGCCTGTAGCTCAGGGGATAGAGCAACTGCCTTCTAAGCAGTGGGTCGCAGGTTCGATTCCTGCCAGGCGTGCCAGTATTCAAGCGGGTTTTGGGGTTTTCTTCGGAGCCCTTCATTTTGGACTTACATCTAAACTTATAGCAAAAGACCGTCCATTTTATCCGCCGCGGCAATACGCATATCATCTAAAACATGGTTTAAAATTGGGGTCAGGAGTTTACATTTAACATATATAACATGCAGGACACCGGATACGGAGAAACTACCCATATCCTGGCTTTTGGCAGCAAAACGAAGAAAAGTAAGGCCATTATTCCTCTAGAACAGAGGGAGAGCGGCCTTGCTGATGAGTGAACGGAAGGTTCCCTTGTCCAGCCTATTTCAGGGGAAGGGCTTGTAAGCAATGGAAATGCCGTCAACGTTCATCGTCAATTCCATCTGCACAGCGGGGTTGGATGGTATTTCTTTATTGTATGTCAAATCAGGGATCTTAAGTTTTGCAAAGACGGACTTTATGATGCCTTACGTAAAAAAGCATCTGAAACAGACTTTTGCAATTAGTTTGCAATTAGATCAAACAATCAAGTATAATAAATCAATATGAACAGTAGAAAGGATGATTGAATGAGTATTCGATGCCATGAGGATAGCATTGTAAGAGCAGTCCAAACTGAAAATACGGCCGATGCCTTAATCGATTCCTGGGGCCGGGCAGCGGCAGCAGCCAGCAGGGTGGACGCATCTTTATATACAAACTATGACGTTAAACGAGGGCTGCGAGATATATCCGGAAAGGGTGTTCTGGCCGGATTGACTAAGATCGGCGACGTAATCGCATCCGATGTTGACGCAGAAGAGTTTGTTGCGGCTTCCGGACAGCTTATTTACAGAGGTATAGATATTGCACATCTTGTGGAAGGCTTCACAGCAGAGAGGCGTTTGGGGTTTGAAGAAACATGCTATCTCCTTCTCTTCGGCACTCTTCCAGATAAAGATGAACTATGCCGGTTTGAGGAAAGGCTGGGAGCTTACCGGGTGCTGCCTAAAGGCTTTGTGCATGATGCGATTCTGGAAATGCCGAGCAACGATATTATGAACGCTCTGGCACGAAGCGTATTAGCTTTATACGCTATTGACAGCCGGCCGGACGATATATCGATTTCCAATGTTCTTCGGCAAAGTTTGCAGCTGATTGCTGCCTTTCCTGCGCTTACCGTTTATTCTTATCAGGCATATCTTCATCACTTCAAAAACAAAAGCCTGGTAATTCACAGCCCTGTGCTGGAATTATCTACAGCGGAGAATATTCTGCATATGCTGCGTTCGGATAGCCGGTATTCACAGCTGGAGGCTAGTGTGCTGGATCTTGCACTGATACTACATGCGGAACATGGTGGTGGAAATAATTCATCTTTTACTATGCATGTAGTATCTTCTAGCGGCACAGATACTTATTCTGCGGTTGCGGCGGCGTTAGGGTCCCTTAAGGGGCCTCGTCATGGCGGAGCAAATATAAAGACGGTTCAGATGCTGGAGGAGCTTAAACAGCAGGTTTATGATTGGGAGGATGATTGTGAGATAGAGCAATATCTGCTTCGTCTGCTGAATAAGGATGCTTTTGATCGCTCAGGTTTGATCTATGGTGTTGGGCATGCGGTCTATTCCGCTTCTGATCCACGAGCGTTAATTTTAAAAAAATATGCTGAGACGCTGGCTAAAGAGAAGGGGCTTGAAGATGAGTTCAGGCTATATGCTAAAGTGGAGGAAATGGCACCGGAAATCATCAACCGTAAGCGGAAAATGTATAAAGGAGTATGCGCAAACGTCGATTTTTATTCCGGATTCGTTTATAGGATGCTGGATATACCAAAGGAGCTATTTACTCCTTTGTTTGCCATCAGCCGTATTGTGGGCTGGTGTGCTCATCGCATAGAAGAGCTTACCAGCGGTGGCAAGATCATTCGGCCGGCTTACAAGGGCATTACACCACGACGAAAGTATATCGCTCTGGATAAAAGATAGCCGGGTATAGATTTTAGCGTCTGTTCATCAGAACTTTTATAACGGCATCAATCTTCACCATTGTATCCGAGATGCCCATATTCATCTTTATATCCAGGGAAGAATCCATATGCATTATCATCATGCTGGAGGCCTCATGGTGTATCAGGGTTTTCATGGAGATAGAACCATCCAGCTGCATATCCTTTGTTGCTTTGACGGATACAGGCAGGAAAGCACTAAGAGGTAGATTCATGGTGTTTTCAATGATATAGCAGTTTTTGCCGTCTACTTCGGTTATACCCTTAAAGGTATTATGTACAGTAATTTCTACGGTTTTACCATCAGGAAGCACTAATTTGCTGATACTGTTCCAGGTGTGGCCGGACTGGATATCGCCTTCGGGCAACGGTGATGGAGATTCAGTCAGGCGTTTGTTTATTTCGGCCAGAGGATTGGAGGGCAAGGGCCTTTTTTGCTTTGCTATCTCCTGCAGGAATTTATCAAGGGACGGCATGCTTATGCTTAATATTTTACCGCGACGGTCCATTTCCACAGTGACTGGATTGATAATTTCTTGAATTTTTTTCACCATATCTACCGGCAAAGACATTTCCTGGCCTATGCCTGTAAAAGATATTTTACCTTGAATGTTATCAAATCCGGTTGTTATTATAGCGGTATTGTTGTCGGTAACTTTGTCGATGCTCTGCATTATATCCGTATAGCCGTTTAGCTTAGCTGATAAGGGCTGTGTTTGCTCGGATGATTTGATGAGAATCTTCATATCGGCATTCAGCCGGAGGCCATAATTGTAATTGCTGCCGGATACGAAATTATAGCGCAGTTGTACCGCTTGGCTTGGGTTGGCTACGGCAAAGGATGCCGATAGTAATAGAAATAGAAAAAGGGCCGTTGTTTTCTTCATAATATTTAGCCTCCGAATTCATATGCTTCTTCAGGTATAAATATGCTGCTATAGTTAGATATTCTCTATGGGTATACTTTTCCCTTTAAGCGTTTCCAAACTATCTTAGCTGCATATTTTTTGCCTGTACTCTTTGAAAAGGAAAAGATAGATGGTACAGCTCATTGCAGTGCCCTCTATGAAGCGGCGCTGGTCAGGCCGCTTCATAGGTGCACGGGCTTTTTTGCAATGCGGTGATTATTGCTTACTTATGGGCTATCCGCTTAATATATCCCATTTTTTAAGGTATGTATCCAGATATTCCTGACCATTGTTAATAAGGGTGGTGACATGCCGCCGCAGGCTATCCTCTTCAGCAACAGTTTCCTCGGCTGATAACAGACCGGACAGGCGGGCGGTGTAAAGCCAGACAAGAAAGGTGGTAAGGGCATCAAATTCATTGTAAGCCACGATCTTGGAGATATCGCCGGCCTGCCAGAGGTCTATAACGTCTTGACCGGAAGTATCTATCTTACCGGGAATACAGGCGGAACAGGCCAATTCATGCAATGACGGCGTGCTGCGTCCCCAGCCGCCGTAAATTTGCTTTAAATCCAGAAGCCAATCGCTGTAACGAGCAAAATAATCGCAACCTTCCCAAGGCTTTTGTGGCCTGGCGCAGAAATTCGGAGCCGCTACTCCGGCGGCAAAAGCACGCTGCAAGAGTATGGGCAGGTCGGCCTCGACGATATTGAAGCCTATCAGCTGCGGTTTGGCTTTTCCAGCGCCTTCAAGGAAGCGGTGCAGAAGGTCTGCCTCAGCCATAGCTGGATCACCGTATCTGGGCAGAGCCACCAGCCGGTGCGATATCGCGCCGTTTTTGGCTTTTTGTCGTACCAGTGCCGCTACCGAAACCACCCGACAGAGTACCGTTTTCAGATATGGCCGTGGATTTTCCTCTGAAGCGCCGCCGGCCTGGAACATATGCTCCAGCACATCTGCGTCAGGTATTTCCGGGCCCAGGTCGTATACACGCCTTCCGGTGGGAATATCGGGAACCCATTCAGCATCTATGGCCCAAACTTCATCGGCTATGAACTTGATCATCAAATCCTCCATGTAATCGGCGCTCTTACGGCAGCCGGTCATCAAGCACAATCGCTTAATCAATTCTTATCACGGTCCTTGCCTGCTTGTCAAATGGAGTTCCAGACGATGGTCTGAGAATGGCCGCTACAGCCTGTCCAGGAAAGTATTTCTTGCTGGAAAAGTTGAAGAGGGATTTGTATAGTGGTCTTGATTTGCAAGGTGGGCCGATATCCTTCTGAAGGTATCGGCCGGGCCTCTATAACTGAAAGCATCCAGCAGATCAGCCAGCAGCAGATAGTTGCTTGGATTGAGAGGTTCTTTGTTCAAGGAATATACGGCCAGAGCATGTGCTTGTCGCAGGTTTCCCCGACCGTTTCCGGCAATGGCCAAAGCTCGAGATGCCAACTCTTCTGCTTTGCCGGCAGTTATATGCAGCGGCCAATCGGACCGCCGCAGCCAACTGCCAGGCATTGTAATACTGCGCCCTTTCGGTGTCAGTTCAAGGGCCAGCTGCAACATAGTGCTCTTCTCTATTTCTCTATAAGCTTCGGGGTAATCTCGGTTGAAGCTCAGGCTCCCGAAGTGGGCCCGGTAATGTAGCAGCGGAGCTTCTACCATGCCGCACCGCATGCCGGCCCCGCACATCTGCAGCCACAGGTCGCAATCCTGATATAGAAGCAAGCCCTGTCTCCATGATGATACGGCATAGCATTCCCTCCGTCCCAGAAAGCTGGGAGCCGACAGGAAATTGCGCCGTAGCAGCTTGCGGAATACTGCCTCCGGCTTGGGACTCCGTTTGTTGAAGATGGAGAGCATCTTGCGCTCCACCAGGGCTCTGGCCTCACCGATTACCTTAATCCAGGTAAACGACATATCCATGTCCCGGCTACGAAGAAATTCTACCTGCCGTTCTGTTTTATCAGGCTCAAAGATATCATCCTGGCTGGCTGAGCCTATAAACTCCCCTCTGGCAGCGGCAATGCCGTTATTTCTGGCATGCGATATCCCCAGGTTTTTCTGTTTGATAACGGTCAGTCTGGGATCTGAAACGCTCTGCAACGCATCTTCCGTGCTGTCTGTGGAACCGTCGTTGACAACTATTAACTCGATATTGTCGTAGGTCTGGCTGAGAATGGATGTCACAGCTTCAGCAATGTACGCTTCCCCATTATAGGCCGGCAGTATATAACTGACCAGGCCCGGCTTATATCGGTCCGGTTGCGAGACAATCTTCATCTTCCTCTATACCCTTCAATACCGGTACGTTTGATGACGGCCGGTACTCCTGCCGCCAGGCAGCTATCGGGAACATCTTCACGTACTACGGCTCCGGCTCCCACTATGGCATTGCTTCCTATCGTTACTCCGGGCAGGATAATGGCTCCCGCACCTACGTAAGCACTATCTTTGATAATCACACCGCCGGTGGTAACAGCCGCAGGGGAGAGGGTGACGTAATCGCCGATGATATTATGGTGCCCCAGGGAACAACTGCGATTGATAATACAGAAACGTCCTATTTGCGTTCCTGATGCAATCACTGCGCCGGCGTTGAGCAGCAAGCCGTCTTTTGCTGTTACTGTCTTGGAGATGCAGGCGGATGGGTGAGCAATCTGTGGGAAACTGCTGAAGCCGGCGATGATTGCTTGTTGTATTATAAGATGCCTGTAATGGGGCGTGGTCACGGCACAGGCGCAGTCGCAGCATTTATATTCATCCGGCAGGCCGGATAAACCGGTAGTGATGTATCCGTTATATGCGGGCAAGGGATGACCGTTCTCCAGGTTGTCTATAAGAACGGCGATCCTGTACCCGGTTGCCTCCGCAATCTCTATGACCTCTGCCGTATAAGATGAGGCTATGCCTATTATGCAGAGTTGCTTGTCTTTGGTCACGGTTTTTTCAACCCCAATATCTCTCTTGTCTGGCCTGGAGTGCTCACCGATCTGTCTGATAACCGTATCAGCTCTGCCGTTCTCTCTACCAGATCGAGGTTGGTAGCCGGCCTGAGCCTGGCTCTGTCGTAGTAGAGATTATCCTCCAGGCCTGTTCGGATGTGCCCGCCGCAGGAAATAGCCAGCATGGTACAGTCCAGCTGAAACCTGCCGATGCCGGCCACTGCCCATATCCAGTTGTCGGGAATAAGGGTAAGGAAGTGTGATAAGGAGTGAGGCGAGGCGGTGGAGGTGCCAAGTGATCCCAAAAGGATATTTACGTAGGCCGGCTCAGAGAGAATGTCTTTGGAGATCAGATAAAGAGCATAATTGAGCATCCCCGGCTCAAAGACCTCCAACTCTGGCTTGATGCCCTGTTCCTGCATCGTTGCGGCCAGACGCACAATGGTATCCGGATTATTGACGGATGCCTGTTGCGGGAAGTTCATGGAGCCAAGCGTCAGGGAGGCCATATCCGGATGGGCATCACCCTGAAGGTAGAGGACCCGGCTTCTCTTCTCATAAGACGGGTCCAGGCGCCCGCTGGTACTGACGCAGATTACGGCTTGAGGACAGCGCTCTTTGATGTCACATATCATCTGCCTGTATATCTCCGGGTCCGGTGTTGGGCGCCCCTGCTCATCACGCGCATGTAGATGGAGAATGCCGGCACCGGCGGCATGGCATCTCTCAGCATCGGCGGCAATCTCCAGTGGAGTCAAGGGTACATGCGGATTGTGCTCTTTGAGAGGCACCATCCCAGTAAGGGCCAGGTTGATTATCAGGGTATCGTCTTTATGGGGCTTCATGGCTCAACTCTTCCGTGAGCAGAGTGCAGATATATTCAATACTGCTTTGCTGCAAGTTTGGATGCATGGGCAAGGAAAGAATTTCTTCTCTTACTCGGATGGATATCCTCAGGTCCCGGCATCGGATATTGCCTTCGCCGTATTCGTGCGCCAGCTTGGGATAGTGAATCATGGCTGGAACCCGGCCCCTCTCCAGGGTGGATATGAAAGCCGGCCGTTGCTCAGATCTAACAGCATAGATATGAACGGCGGATAGTGCCTGTGCCGGGGCGAAAGGCCGTTTGAGGCAATCCGGTAGCAGTGCATTATAGGCGGCAGCTGCTTTTCGCCGGGCGAGGTTGCGTTTTTCCAATTCTTTAAGCCTACTTCTCAATATAGCTGCCTGCAATTCATCAAGCCTGCTGTTATATCCGGTTATCTGTCTGCCATCGATATTTTCGCTTTGCATGGACCGTAGACGGTATAGCCTTTGCAGAATCTGCGGATCGGAGGAAGCCACCATTCCGCCGTCGCCTATAGCCCCGAGATTTTTGGTAGGATAGAAACTGAAGGCGGCGGCATGTCCGAATGTTCCAACTCGCCTGCCTTCAATAGCGGCGCCGTGGGCCTGGCAGGCATCCTCAATCACAATCAATCCATGCGCTTCGGCAATGTCACAGATACGTTGCATATCACATGGAGAACCGTAAAGGTGTACGGGCACAATCGCTTTGGTATGGGATGTAATTCCTTCTATCAGGGCATCCGGATCCATGGTCAGCGTATCATCCACATCCACCAGCACTGCAACGGCTCCCGTTCTTAAAATAGCCAGCAGGGTAGGATAGGCTGTAAGCGAGACAGTGATAACTTCATCTTCCGGCCCTACCCCCAATGCAAGCAGCGCCAGGTAAAGCGCATCGGTTCCGCAGGCTGTGCCGACGCACCCGGAAACGCCGAGGTAGGAGGCGAACTCTTCTTCAAAACATGCAACTTCAGTTCCATTGATATAGTGCCTTGATGTTAAAACACGGCGGCAATCAGTCAGGAGCATATCTATCTCCTGTTTTCCGCCTGGGCAGACATCGTTGAAGTTTATCGATCTATTCAGGAGTGATCACCTCCGTATCATGCTCATCTATATAGCTATTATATATCTATCCGGATTACGACGATAAAAGATTATTGTTTGCCTAATGCCCTCCAGCAATGATACCGACGGCTGCCAGCCCAATTCCCGTCTGGCGCGTGCAAAATCCAACCGGCAATCCTTGAGCCTTATGGCGGCTCTTTCTTGAGGAAAGGGCGCTTCAACGATTCTGCCGCTACCGGCCGCATTTATTATCATTTCAGCCAAATCTCTTATGGAGATTCTGTAATCGTTGCCTATATTATATACTCTGCCGCCATCAGCCAAAGGGGCTAAGGCCGCACTTTTCAGAGCGGCGATGATATCGCTTACAAACAAAGCTTCTCTAAGGTCGGTGCCGCCGCCGAATAAGGGTATATCGTTACCGGTCAGGGCAAGACGAACAAACCATGGTATGAAGCCCTGACGATTATGCGCTATCAGCTGTCTTGGTCCATAGATGTTGCAGAGCCTCAGGATTACGGTCCTGAGGCCGTAAAGCTTTTGATAAAGCAGATGATATTGCTCTGCCGCCAGCTTATTTATGCCGTTATTGTCTACCGGATTGACCGAAAAATCTTCATCCACCGTTTTACCACCGGTATCTCCGTAAACCTGCCTGGTGCTGGTAAAGATGATTTTGCCTCGAAAAGCTCGCTCTTTACAGGCTTCCAGCAAGGCAAGATGAACGGCACAGTTGCAGTGCAGATCTAGAAGAGGATTGGTCATACTGTCGACATGGCTTACCTGGCCTGCCAAATTAAAGATAGTATGAAAATACTTCAGGCTGGGAAGAAGATCGGCAATGGCGCTCTGATCCGCTTTTACGATGGTCAGGCGATGATCGCAGCCGCTAAGATTATCCGGGTTTCCGCCGTGCCCGGGGATAAGAGCATCCAGAACCGTAACTCTGGCGCCTTCGGCTGCCAGAGAGCGTGCCAGATTACTGCCTATGAAGCCCAGCCCGCCGGTTATCAGGATATCGCAGCCTCGAAAAGTATCTCGCTTCATATGCTGTTCTCTCTTTGTAAATTTATTCTGTACTTTCGCAAGGCGGTAAAGGATACTGCAAAATATACGCCCGGGTGATCTAAATATGGGTTGCTGTGTACAAATTCCCGGTGATGTACATCACCGGAGGGATGATTCATGCTCTCCGGTAGGTATTATTATCCCCAAAAGCCTGCTCAATCATGTCAAATTGTAATCAGCCGATATCTGTGCTAAGCTACTGACAATCGTGTTTGAAAACGAAGATATTTAACTTGTATCGAGCATCAAGCACTGAGAAATCAATAGCTAGCAAGGGAGATAAGCATGATTGACGATGTGCATAATTCATTATCGAAATTAACTACGCTTGAAGAGGCTGTAGCTCTATCGCGGGAAGCTAATAAAGAAAACCATCGACGTTATATCAATCCGGAATTGGTTTCTATGATGGGGCTGATCGGCTTTGATAAACGTTTTGTCAAGGCTGAAGGAACCATTCTATGGGATGAAGACGGCAATGAGTATCTGGATTTTTTGGGCGGATATGGAGCTCTTAATCTGGGACATAACCATCCTGATATCGAGGCGGCCGTGTCCTCTGTCAGTGGCCTGCCCAATTTGTTGCAGGCTTCGCTCAATCCATTGGCCGGGGCGCTGGCCCGCAATCTGGCGTTTTTGACTCCGGGGGATTTGCAATATTCTTTTTTTGGGAATAGTGGGGCAGAAGCGGTGGAGGGTGCTTTAAAGCTGGCTCGAGCTGCTACTGGAAGAGCCGGGATTCTTTCCTGCATCGGTTCTTTTCATGGCAAGACTCTGGGAGCTTTATCGGTAACCGGACGAGATAAATATCGTCATCCATTCGAGCCTCTGCTGCCGGGAGTCTCTTTTGTTCCTTATGGAGATATCTCAGCCTTGGAAAGCGCTCTTGCCGCCGGAGATATTGCCGCCTTTATTGTGGAGCCTATTCAGGGAGAGGGAGGCATTATAGTGGCGCCCGAGGGTTATCTAACGGAGGCGCGTAAGCTATGCACGGCTGCCGGCACAGCTTTGATAATAGATGAAATTCAGACGGGGTTCGGCAGAACTGGAAAATTCTTCGCCTGTGAGCATGAGGGCGTAACTCCGGATATAATGTGCATATCCAAATCCTTTGGCGGCGGAGTGATGCCTTTATCTGCTTATATTGCATCCGCTGAAATCTGGAAGCGTGCCTACGGCAGTATGGAGAAGGCCATGCTGCACACCTCTACTTTTGGCGGCAATACCCGTGCCGCAGCGGCCGGATTAACGGCATTGCAGATTATCTGTCGTGATAATCTGCCTGGACAGGCGGCTGAAAAGGGTAAATACCTTCTGGAGAAGTTGCTCCTGTTGAAAGAAAGCTATCCTCTTATTAGAGATATAAGGGGCAGAGGGCTGATGATAGGTCTTGAAATAGCCCATCCGGAAGAAGGAATGCTTAATAAGCTTACTGGTGGAGCAATTGGACGTATGGCTGAGGAATATGCGGGAGCCATGGTAGCCGGAGAACTGCTTAACAGGCATCGGATAGTTACAGCCTATACCTTGAATAATCCATCGGTCATACGTCTGGAGCCGCCTCTGAATATCTCTTGCGAGCAAATTGACCGCTTGCTGAAAGCATTGGAGGATATACTATCCAGACATAAGGGGTTGGGCGGTATGGCTCTCTCTGGTGCAAAAACGGCGTTGAAGTCGTTGTTTAAACAGTAATTACTCTTCCAATAATATACCGCCGGTGGGTGTCTGCGCTGCGGCAGGCTCTGAGGCATCGATTCTAAGCGATGAATTGCCGATAACGGATAAGCGGTAAGCTATTATCATGCTCCGTATCAGACTTGTATTCCCCTGAAGTTCTAGGCCGGCGTTGGGCAGATAGAAAGTTCCCTGAATAGACCAGTCGGCATTGCCGGTAATGGTCATGGTATTGTTGTTGGTATGTGCCTGGAAGATTGATATTCCCGCATAGTCGCCGCTTGTAGGCGGCGTAAGATTAATCCTTGTATTTCCGGTAAAGCTCAGAGGCCCTCCCTGATTGTAGATGAGAACATCGCTCCCGGTGACAGCGGCATTGCCGTTGATCTCTATACCGTTCTGAAAGATATATGTGCCGGGGTTGAAAGTAACAGCGGCATTGCCGCCGATGGCCAGCTTGCCGGTGTAGACTCCCGGGTTCAATGTGATCATTCTGTTGCCCCTGATGTTCTCGCCTTTAAAGCTGGGCAATCCTGTAATCGAGGGAGCGGCGAGTTCCGCTAGTGGATCGGGGGATGGATTCTGTCCTATCAGTGGTGTAGGAGCCATGTGTATGTTGCCCCAGGCCTGATAATTCCCCACCACGTACGTACCCTGTGTTGACAGAGTGACGTTACCGTTGAGGGACATGGCATTGCCGGCGGTGGAATTAATTATCAGACAGCCGTTAGGAACATTGAAATCAGCATTGCCGGTAAGCTGGAGAGAAGCGCCTCCATCAGGGTCTAGAATGACCATGCCGCGTGCCGAACCGTAGCCGCTGCCGTTGCTGCCGGAGGCCTCAGCGCAAACAGTAAAGGTGCTTATCCCGATAAGAGGCATAAAAAAGAGGCGAAGTTTTCTTTGCGCCTTGACTTTCATTATCTGAGAGGCAGGACGCTGATTGCCGGTGATTGTATAGGGAGTGATAGCCAGGAATTCATCGCTGCCTATATTGTAATATGTACCATTGGGATCTATTCCGGCTGGGGGAATGCCTAATTGCGGCGTAGGCGAATTATCAGGAGAGAGGTTGCACGCATAACATACTGCAGCCGCCTGTTTGGCATCATAGCTTGAAGGAAGCTCCTGAGCGCCGGCCAGAACGGCGGCATCCACCATATTCTGAAGGCGATTGCGGGATACATATATATACCCCAGATCTACACCCATTCCGGCAACGACCAGTAATATGATCATCATAATAGCTATGATTACCATGGCTTGCCCGGAACGGCACTCTGGTTTTGCATAATTTACGATAACCAAAATTCTCTTCTCCAGCCTATCCGCTTACCGGTTTTTCCATACGCATTATTGATTGGGCTTTTACGGGTACAGGGTCAGGGATAAGGAGATTGAACAGCGGCACTATGATATTCTCCTGGTAAGAGACACTTATAGTTACATCGGTGCCGGAGGTTCTGGCAGCTTCGTCTGAAGGGCTGATATCTATTGTTAGCATGTTTTTGTCGAGTGTAGGTAATGCTTCTTTGACTTTGGATGTTATCTGTGCGTTGGTTTTGCCTACGGCAGCTATTCTGGCCCCTAGCCTGGCCCCGTTAACAACGGTTATATAAGACTTAAGGATAAGCCCGAATTGTATTATACTCATAACAAGCAATAACAGAACTGGAAGCACAAGAGCCAGTTCAGTCATAGCCTGACCTTTATGACCTTTTTTCCGTTGCTTACAAGCCATCTTCATAAGCAAATTATACATTTATATGGATTAAAAAGCTATATCTCACTTGAGGAAGGGTGTATGTATCGAAACTTTACACACATTCCCTAAAGAACTCATCATAAAAAGCCTTTACAGCTTTCTTTCTGTCTTTGGCCTTGACACCGAACATCATGCTTATCTCTGAGGAGCCCTGATTCATCATTTCAATATTTACACCAGCTTTGGCCAGAGCTTTGGTAGCACGCGCTGCAGTGCCGATGGCATAACGCAGACCTTCGCCAACGATCATTACCAGTGCCAGGCCTCTTTCAACACTGACATAATCTGTTTCCAATTCAGCGGCGACGGCCTTTACGACGCGCTGCTCAATACAGTTGTTGAAGTTACTTTCCCTGATGATGACAGAGGTATCATCAATGCCTGAAGGCACATGCTCATAAGAGATACCTTCATTCTCCAATATCTGTAGAAGGCGGCGCCCAAAACCAATTTCACGGTGCATCATATACTTGCTGACAAAGAGCGTACAGAAGCCTTCGTCACTGGCAATACCGGCAACCGTCCCCGGAGTATAATTTCTTTTAGGTAATATCATAGTACCTGGAGCTGTAGGCTGATTGGTGTTTTTTATACATATGGGTATATCAGCTCTGACAGCAGGTATAAGGGCTTCATCGTGAAAGACGCCGAAGCCGGCGTAGGAAAGCTCACGCATCTCTCGGTATGTAAGCTCCGGAATCGCTTTTGCTGAAGGAACTATTCGGGGATCTACAGCAAAGACGGAATCTACATCGGTGAAATTTTCATAGATATCCGCTCCTACAGCGGCAGCTAGGATCGATCCGGTAATATCCGATCCTCCACGTGGGAAGGTGGTCAGGACTCCTGAAAGAGTATAGCCGAAGAAACCGGGAAAGATGGTTATTCCCGGAGCATTGCGCAAACTTTGTAATCTTTCATATGATTGCGGCAATACTTGAGCATTACCATACTCATCGCTAAGCAGCATACCGGCATCTTGGGGATTGACATAATGCGCATCCAGGCCTCTTTTTTTCAGTGCTGCAGTTACTAATCTGGCGCAATTATCCTCACCGGCGGCTTTGAGAAGATCGACAAAACCGGCTTCATGAGCAGGGTGGTCAGGCTTCATGGATAGACGGCTGATAAGATCCATTTTGATGTGCTCAATAATGCTGTTGGGCAATCCCAGGGACGTTTGAATATCAGCATATCTATCTATCACAGCATCCAACTCGGCCTGCGCCGTGCCCGTCGATAACAATTTTTGTGCGCAGGCAATCATCATATCGGTTACTTTTATATCATCCTTATGCCGTTTTCCAGGAGCGGAAACCACTATCAGGCGTCTCTCAGGATCAGCCGCTATGATATCACAGACCTTCTGTATCTGGGCGGCATCGGCCAAAGAAGTACCGCCAAACTTAGAAACTTTCATTATAACCCCCGGTATTTTAAGACTAGTTTAAATACTATCCAAAAAAAATGATAAAAGCAAGAGTAATTTACGGTTTTGCCAGGGGTAATATCATAGTGAAAGTGCTTCCCCGGCCAGTGCCGGAGCTCCAGGCTTTGATGCTTCCTCCATGAGCTTTTATTATTAGCCGGACGATGTACAAACCCAGGCCGATACCTCTCTCTCCACTCTCTTTTGCTTCTTTCAAACGATAGAAACGCTGAAAAAGAGTGCCTAGTTCATCTTTAGATATGCCTATGCCGGTATCGATCACGCTTATAACTACCGTATGTTCTCTTTTGCCGGCTATCACTGTGATGCCGCCGTGGGAGGTGTATTTGATAGCATTATCCAAAACATTACTGAAAACCTGACGCAGCCGGTTTATATCTCCCATAACAAATAATAGCTGATCCCTGATTTCAAGATTAAGATACAGGCCTTTATTCTCCGCCAACGGATGCACAGTCTCTATCATCTCTTGCAGCAGAGCGGCTATGTCGATCTTTTTCATATCGAGTTCCAATTTACCGGCCTCCAGGCGGGATACATCCAAAAGTGTGCTTGTCAATTCTTCAAGCTGCA
Source organism: bacterium (assembly GCA_028685295.1). Taxonomy (GTDB): domain Bacteria; phylum UBP13; class UBA5359; order UBA5359; family UBA5359; genus UBA5359. The sequence goes on along the minus strand of JAQUEL010000042.1, from coordinate 2,857 downwards.
CAGATTGCCTGTGAGCTATATCCAATGATCTTTGCTGACGCTCTGTCAGCTTGCTTCTATCCATGCCTATCAGGTCCAGGCTGCCGATTATCAGAGATATGGGTGATCTCAGATCATGCGAAACTATTGAGATCAGATCCTGGTGCAGACGTTCGCTAATTTGAAGTTTCTCTGCCATACTATTGATATTATTCGACAGCTCTCCTATTTCATCATCACGTTTGATATCCGACCTGGTGTCGAAACGGCCCTCTCCTATCTTCTGCGCCGTAATGCTCAGCTTTTCCAATGATTTGGTGATAAGACCGGTAGAGTAGCCTATTCCCAGGAAAACGGCTGCAATCAGGGCAGCAACCAGCAAAGACATTATGAATGTGGTACGTCGCAGTTGTGAGAGCACATCTGCAGCAGGTATACATAAGCTTAGGGCCCAGCCGGTTGTGCCTATGGGGACAAAAGAGATTATTCTGGTTACATCTTTAAGCGTAGCTATTCCAACCATTTGCCGCCCCTTCAGGGCCTGTGCCAGCAGATCCTCATGAGCTCTAAAGCCTACCGGCCGTAGAGAGGGATTGGTGGTAGCAATGGTGATGCCGTTGCTGTCGTATATGGTTATGATATAAGATGAAGGCAGGTGCAGGTTTGCAAAGGCGGCGATTATATTTTCCGGCCTGATACCTGCTCCCAGAGCACCTGTAAAACGCTCTTGTGATAAGAGAGGCACTAAAATTGTTACAATCGGTTTTCCGGTCAATCTGCTGAGGACATATCCGGACACCTGCGGTTTGCCGGTTTTCTTTGTTTGCTGAAAAGAATATCGGGCTGATAAATCAGTGCCTATGGAGGGGCTCTTTCCTCCAAAAGCTGTTATTATGCCCTTCTCATCGAAAAGGGTTATTGATTCCAATCCCGGTTGTGATGCTGCGGTCTGTTGCAAGAGATCCATTGTCAGGCTGTGGCTGATCTCCCCTTTTAGAGAGATAAACATGGAAAGCGTTTTAAGCACTGCCATATGACTGGAAAGATCACTATCGACATACTTTGCGGCCAGCAATGCCTGGGAAAGCGTGCTGGTGCGGGCGCTATTGTTCAGTATCCGGGATACAAAAGATATAAAATATATCCCCAGCAGCAACAGCGGTAAGATTATAAGCAGGGCTGTAAGCATCTGCTGTCGTCTGATTGTTGAGTTATGCGGCATTTATCACTCCATCATGCAGAGGCTTTGGTGAAAAACATCTTTTCATACTCTCTTGGTCGTACTGCTTCATACCCTTTTTATACCCTTGAGATAATATTTTGAAGCCTTTATTGCCAGGCTGATTGAAAATAGTTCGTTCTCTAAAGTATAATGTAGAGGAATTGCACGGTTCAGGAGGATTATTATGAGGCCTATATATATGGATTATGCTGCGACGACGCCGGTGCGGCCCGAGGTCCTGGAGATCATGACCCCCTATTTCAGCGATCTTTTCGGAAATCCTTCCAGCCTGCATTCGTTCGGCCGGGAAGCCAGAGCGGCCCTGATTGAAGCCCGGGGCGGCGTAGCCGCTGCTTTTGGAGTGACCCCGGAAGAGATATACTTCACCAGCGGCGGCACTGAATCCGATAATGCCGCCATAAAGGGCGTGGCTTATGCCAATCGCAATAAAGGGAAACATATTATAACCAGCCGGGTAGAGCATCCGGCTATCATCTCCACCTGCAAATTCCTGAAAAAGGAAGGCTTCGAAATAACCTATCTGCCGGTGGATGCCGCCGGCGTAGTGGACCCTGAGGATGTACGCCGCGCTCTGAGGAAGGATACGGTGCTTGTCACTATTATGTTTGCCAATAATGAGGTGGGCACAATAGAGCCGATAGAAGAGATAGGCCTGATTGCCGCGGAGGCAGGAGTTTATTTTCATACCGATGCCGTTCAGGCCGTAGGCTCGGTTCCGATCGATCTTTCTCGACTTAAGGTGGATTTACTCTCTTCGTCCGCACATAAGTTCTACGGGCCTAAAGGCGTAGGCATTCTCTTTATGCGGAAAGGTACCAGGTTTGTTCCACTGATGCATGGAGGGGAGCAGGAGAATAGACGCCGTGCCGGCACAGAGAATGTGGCCGGGGCTGTAGGTTATGCAGCTGCCCTGCGCTTGGCTCTGGAGGAGATGGATGAGCGCAATGCCCGCCTGATCTCTATGCGGGATCGCCTTATTGCAGGTATTACCGAGCGCATAAAATACAGCCGTCTCAACGGACATCCCACCCGGCGTCTGCCCAATAACATTAACGTTACCATCGACTATATCGAGGGTGAATCCATGCTTCTCAATCTCGATCTTAAAGGTATAGCCGCTTCCACAGGATCTGCCTGCAGTTCAGGCTCTCTGGAGCCTTCTCATGTTCTGCTGGCCATGGGGTGCAAGCATGAGGAGGCGCACGGTTCATTACGCTTTACCCTGGGACGCCATAATACTGATGAGGATGTGGATTACGTCCTCGACGTCCTGCCGGAAATCGTGGCTAAGCTCAGGGCCATGTCGCCACTGTACGAGGGGTAAGAAAAATCGACGGTTGAAATCTATTTCAGGTATATCTTCAGAACACCGTATATTTTTGTGAGGGCGACAGATGCATCTTAGGCACGCTCTAAGCGCAAGGAGTACCTCTATACACAGCCAAAAAACGACGAATATATTTCTCATCTCATTGCCTCACGCAAAAAATCCTGCTTGAAGTAACAAGTGCTGTCAATAACTTATGAAAATGTCCCTTTTTAGGGTGCAAATTAACTTATGAAAATGTCCCATTAGTAATCTGTGGAAATTTTTATCTTCCTCGGTTGACATGGAGCCTCCTATGCTGTGTCTTT
>JAQUEL010000107.1 GCA_028685295.1 bacterium | reverse complement strand
ATCCCTTTCTATGATAGCTGGCTAACGGCTATCTCTCTCGCTTGTCCCAAAAAACTTTACATGCACCCATAAAGAAGAAATCAAAGGACTATGCTTAATTTCTCTCCACATTTCGGACAACGCCCTTCTTTTGTCAGCAACACTCTTACCACGCCGGAAAGGCTTCTCTCTACAGCTAAGGCTCCGCACGAAGGACAGTAAGTGTTCTGAGATAAATGTCCGGGAACATTACCTATATATACATACCGCAGCCCGCTATCCATGCCTATCTGCCTGGCCCATTCAAGCCTTTCAATAGGGGTAGGTTCCAGGTATGACAGATCACCGTAAGGGAAGAAACGGGTTACATGCCATGGCGTATCAGAGCAAAGATTCTTGGCAATCCATGTTGCCATGCTGGTAAGCTGGCTTTCATCATCATTAAATGTCGGTATAAGATTTGTCACCACTTCAATATGCGCATGCCATATTTTGGCAGCTCTGAGCGTACATTCCAGTATCGGTCCCATGTCAGGAACACGGGCTAATTTCATATATGTTTCATTATTGAATGCCTTTATATCGACCCTGTAAACATCCAAGAAAGGCCCGATGGCATCGACAGCCTCTGCTGTGGCATATCCATTGGTGACATAAACAGTATACAGCCCTCTTTCTCTGGCTAATTTGGCGGAATCAATAGTATATTCCAGCCAGATAGTAGGCTCATTATACGTCCAGGCAATGCCTCGGCAATCATTCAAAAGGGCCATGTTCACAAGCTCTTCAGGCGTCACATCCTCCAAGGAACTTAAATGCGGCGTAGGATCAACGCAGGCGATTTCCCAATTTTGACAATGAATACAACGTAAGTTACAGCCCCATGTGCCGGCCGAATAAATATACGAACCCGGATGATAATGGAAGACCGGCTTCTTCTCTATAGGATCTGCGTTCATAGAAGAAACCTTATTGTATATCAGGGAATAAATATTACCGTTCCTATTCTCCCTGGCCCAGCAGTATCCTCTCTTGCCGTCGTCTATATAACATAAACGGGCACAAACGCGACAGTGAGCTCTCTTGCCATCCAAATGATCGTAAAGAATAGCCTCTTTCATCTGCTTGCTCCCTTCGTAAGAAGGGGGAACAGCTACAGCCGATCCCCCTTCTTGCTAAGATTTAAGCCTGTGTCATCGTTTTTTAGAGTATCAACCCTCGGTCTGCTTACCCAGCAAACTGCCGATATCCCAACCTTTAAGGCTATGCAGCGCGGTATAATCTGTAAGGTTCATATGAATAGGGGTTATGGAAACATAACCGTTTTTCACTGCCCAGCCATCTGTTTCCGGCGGCATATCCGTCTCCAGCAGATTGCCTCCCAGCCAGAAATAAACTCTTCCTCTGGGATCAACACGCTTCTCCAGTCTGTCTTCATATCTACGCCGCCCCTGCGAGGTAAGCCGGATCCCTTTAATTGCTGTGGCCGGTATATTGGGAAGGTTCACGTTCAGGAAGGTTCCTATCGGCAATTGCAATCCGGCATTCAGTTGTTGCGCCAAATTTGAGGCCAGAAGAGCGGCGGCAGAGAATTCTATATCGGTATAAGCCGCTACGGATACGGCAAAGGCAGGCAGGTCAAAGAGAGTGCCTTCCATTGCTCCAGAGACAGTGCCTGAATATGTCAGATCCTCACCCAGATTGGGGCCAGCATTTATCCCGGTGACTACCAGATCCGGTTTTGATCTCATTATGCCCTGTATGCCCAGCACCACACAATCAGCCGGAGTGCCGTTGGTTTTCCAGCCCTCGGCTTTGGTCCCGGGAATACGAATTTTCTCAACACGTAGAGGCTTGTGTAAAGTGATGGCATGTCCGGTGGCGCTCTTTTCTCTGTCTGGAGCAACGATATATAACTCCGCCACAGGTGACAGCGCATTAACCAGATGCCTTAATCCATCCGAGTATATGCCGTCGTCATTGGTCAATAATATGCGCACTTCAGAGCTCCACCATAATGCAATCGTTTATTCCTTCAAGGGCCGCAAATTCTTGCAGAACCTCATCGGGCACCTGATTATCGATGCTCAATACCATCACAGCCCGGCCCAGAGGGGCCTTGCGTCCCACCTGCATACTTGCAATATTTATACCCGCGTTGCCCAGGAGGGTTCCGACTTTGCCTATAATTCCCGGTTTATCTATATGATCGGATAGTATCATGCGCCCTTCCGTCTTGACATCGACACGATAGCCGTCGATAGCTACTATATGCTCTTCACCGCTATGAAGAATATTGCCGGCTATAGATCTTATGCCTTGAGGCCCCTCAGCCGTCACGGAGATCAAATTATCGTAACCACGGTCATTGCTGTCACGGGTTTCTGTTATCCGCATTCCTCTGGATTCAGCAACCATAGCTGCGTTCACTATATTAACGCTCTCGGGCATAGCCGACGATAATACACCGGCGATCATAGCTCTGGTGATAGCTGTGGTAGAAAGGCCGTTTATATCTCCCGCATATGCGATATCCAAAGATGTTATTCCACCGCCGGCCAAGCCGTAGAGTATTTTGCCGAGTTTTGAAGCAAAGCTTATGTATGGAGCGGTAGCCTCCATGACGGCTGCATCTACGGCAGGCAGATTGACGGCTGCCCGCACGGTTCCGTCTTTGAAATAGATGACGATCTGTTCGGCAACATCTATAGCCACATTGATCTGTGCTTCACGAGTGGATGCGCCCAGATGGGGCGTAACGATGATATTGCTACAATCCAGAAGAGGATTATCCAGTGGCGGTTCGTTTACAAAGACGTCCAGCGCTGCGCCGGCAATTTTCCCTTCGTTCAGCGCATTGCAAAGGGCACTCTCATTAATAATTCCTCCCCTGGCACAGTTGATGATCCTTACTCCCTCTTTCATCATGGCAAACTCTTCGCTGCTGATGAGATTGAACGTATCCTTTGTCTTGGGAACATGAATTGTTATAAAATCGCCTTCCCTGAGAACCATCTCCAGCGAGGCGATTTTTATACCCATTTTAGCCGCCTTTTCCGCGGATGCAAAGGGATCATATGCCAGTACAGACATGCCGAAGGCAAGAGCTCTTTTAGCCACTTCAAAGCCTATCTTGCCCAGGCCTACGACCCCCAAGGTCTTACCGTAGATCTCTACCCCTGTAAACTTGCTTCTCTTCCATTCCCTGGAGAGTCGCAATGATTGGTCGGCCTGAGGAATATTTCTTGCTAACGACATCATCAATGCCAGAGTATGCTCTGCGGCCGCCATGGTATTGCCGTCCGGCGAATTTACCACCACTATACCCTTGCGTGTAGCCGCAGGTATGGATATGTTGTCGACACCAACGCCGGCCCTTCCTATGATTTTCAGCTTGTCGGAGGACTCTATTACGTCCTCGGTTATCTGAGATTGGCTTCTGACTATCAGTGCATCATAGCCCTTGATTATCTCGCAAAGAGCGGCTTCATCGTTACCGGTGTTGATATCCACCTCATGGCCGGCTTCACGAAGAATCTGTACGCCTTTCTCGGATATGGGATCACTGACAAGTATTCTCAATACCTTCACCCCTTATTTTAGAATGCAGATTTCAAAATGCAGAAGGCGGGATTTAAGCCCTGCACTTCAGCCTTCAAGCCGTCCGGCGTGCAGGCCGGAAGGCTTGCGTTATATCTCTATTTTATAAATAAAAGCCTCTCATCCTAAGGGACGAGAGGCTTGTTTCCCGCGTTGCCACCCTATTTGGCTGCTTGCACAGCCCTCTCTTAAGCAGTAACGGGCTTACCCGGCGATAGGCTTACTAACCCTGTAACGGCTTTCAGCCCTGCGGCTCCGGAGCGGATTCAAACATTGGCAGTATCGGCTTCCACCACCCGCCGGCTCTCTGTAACTGCTACTGTTCTACTAATCTCCTTCAGCACCTTTAACAGGCTGATTTTAGCATAGGAAGAGTGTAAAAGCAAGAGTATGTAGAGGTCCATAACATATTGGACTGTTGTAATTCCAAGCCGGCAGAAGCAAGCAGATAGCGCAGTGGAGGCTGCTTGTCCGGCAAGCCCCGATGGGGCTTCTCCGTATTATACCACAGCAGGTA
>JAQUEL010000041.1 GCA_028685295.1 bacterium | reverse complement strand
TCATAATCGGTAAAGTAATCCTCTCTATCGGCCATGAACCCGAAGATGTCTCTGACGGGCTCATGGCTGCCGGGCTGAGACTCCAGAGAGGAATGTATCAGAGCCAGCCAGGGGTTGGCACCGGTTGAGGCTATCTGGGCCAAGGCCAGGTTGATCTCCTCCCGCGGCAGGTTCAGATAGTGCCAGGCTCCGTTCATGTAATGGGTAAAGACTACGGCCGGCTTCTTCCCGGCTCTCAGGTATTTGCCTGTCATCATATAGGCATAAGGGTTCCATGTCTTATCCGTGCCGTGTGAAAAGAAGGCCTCCGCTCCGTTGAAATCCTGAAAATCCCCCACCCGCTGAATGTCACGGGCCACTCTCCAGCCTGAAGGCTCCCAGTTGCCGGCATTGAGAAAGACTACTCCCTCCGGATTGACTTGCTTTACCGCTTGTTGAGCATCCTCCAGAAACCTGGCCAGTGAGTTCTCTCTGAAGCAGAGAAAGGCTTTCCAGAGAGGATTTTGCCAATCCTCTTGCGGTATCTGTTTGCCGTAGGCGGAAAAGAACTCCATTTGGCAGACGGAGCAATAGCAACAATCGGGGAAGACCACAGGGCCGTCAAGGAAGATGCCGTCTATGCCGGTTTTGATGGCCTCGGCCATCAAAGAGAAGGCCCACTCCCGCCAGTCGCTGTTGATGCAGAAGGTGGTGCCATTGCCGTAGAGAGGCTTGACTTTGCCGAAGCGCTCTCCATTGGATGTGATCTGCTCCCAGTCCGGATGACCAGCGGCAAATTCGTATGAAAACCAATGCATGTTAAGGTAGGCTATAATCCTTATGCCGTGTTTATGTGCTATGGGAGTATAGGTCCGCAGATAATCGAAGCCCTCCAAGCCCGGATACTCCTTATAGCCCTCTGCCTTGAAGGTGGTCTGATGCGTCTCCTTGCTGAAGCCGGGAGTACCCACAATCCATTCGCAATTGATGCCCCAGTCCTCTTTATGGCTTTTGGCCACCGCTTCCAGATCCATATCCTTGAGAACGGAAAAGTCCGGAGCGTAATCCATACGCAGCATCCTGACGGGACTTTCCCACCATTTTTTTTCGCCGTTCATTGCTGCCTCCGCTTAAGCCATATCTGCGCTCTGTCACATGCTTTGAGCACTGTTATCTCTATACCGCCTAAGATTATCCAATCCTATCTTCAGAGCTTGGAGGTTGTCCTCCATCCCTTCGAACTCTATGGAGAGAAACCCGTCGTAGCTTGCATCCTTCAATGCCTTGATGCAGCCGGCGATATCGACGTTGCCGTGTCCTATAATGGAGCCTCGCAGCCAGGTGCATCCTCTGGAGCAGAACCAGCCGTCTCCTGGATCGGCTGGGCCAGGCTTGATATGGAAGTCCTTGGCGTGGACATGAATGGCATATGGCGCCATACGAGTTACGGCTCGCAAAGGAGCTTCATCGGCGCAGAGAAAATTGCCTATATCCATCAGCCAACCGAAGTTGGGATGGTTTATCTCTTCATACAATACGGCACAGCGGTCACTGTCCTGAATCAGAAAGCCGTGGTTCTCCACCATGGTCCTGATGCCCTTGTCAGCCGCATACTCCGTTACCGCCCGGCATCCTTTGGAAATAATCGGCAAAACCTGCAGAAATTCTCCCAGGCCTTTATCGCCACCCTCTATTCCCCGGGTGGCGTCATGGCGCATACACGGCGTTCCCAAGATAGCGGCTATATCCACCTCGCCTTTGAGGCGCTCCACCTCATCCTGCCAGTCACCGCCCTGGGATGGATTGATAAAATCGGCCGGAATGGTATAGCTTGCCATTAATAGTCCAGCTTGGTTACAAGCATCTCTGACTTTGGCTGCCAGAACAGCAGTATCCGTCGCTCCTTCCGGCAGCCTGAGACCGGAAAACTCAATACCGTCGAACCCCAACTCTGCCGTGGCCCGGATGATTCCAAAAATATCCAGCCTACCTTCGCTCAGATAACGATGATAACTATAGGAACTAACGCTGATCTTCACAATATTCCTCTGCCGATATTTGATACTGCTTTCTTAATTAATTTAAATACTATAACAAGTACCGGCGGCAAACAATATCGTTAATTGTGATACTCATGTCTAATTTTACGATAAATTGGAGATACATGATTTAAATAAAATAGATTCACTTATCAAAGGCTCGTTGTCAAGAGACATGAGTACCTCCTTCCGCACCGAATGCGGTTTTAGTCTTTTGGTTGTTGCTGCTCTACTGCTCCGTTAATTCCCGTCTCTGATACTACAGTGCTAATCTGGAATCATGGAGATGATCCCAGAAAAAGTAAAGCAACGCCTAATGTCATCGACAAATGCCGCAAGGAATACCGTAAGGCCGACAAGAAAAGGAAATCTTTGATCCTGGATACCATCCCGACGCCCCGACCCCATCTGTGTAAGCTGGCTATGCAAGTGCTTATGTTAAATGTAAACTCCTGACCCCATGGTTCCATTGACAGATAGAAGTTTACAAATTAAAATATCATTATACGGACGACGGAATAAATTCCGACGTTGGTAATTAAAACACCCGATCGCAAGGCTATTCCCGAGCGAGAGGGCGCGTGAAGCGTCGAATATGAATTTTATTTTTCGGCCCTCCTGCGCCCTGCAGAGAGGGTTTTTATTTATCGGAGGTCGATGTGCAGAAACGACTGGGGGTTATCGGGATCGTAATAGAAGATCTCAGTGCTGCTGAAGAGGTCAATAGCATATTACACTGTTTTGCGGCTCTTATTGTCGGCAGAATGGGGATACCTTATCGAGAACGCGGTGTCTCGATCATCTCCATTATCGTGGACGGTTCCGGTGATGAAATAAGCGCTCTGACGGGACGTCTGGGACGAGTAAAGCATGTATCGGTAAAGACGGCGCTGGCTAAAGAAGCATATTAAACAAGAAACAGAAGATCAAGCCGGTTACTGAGGTATGAGAGACTAACTTCTCAAATCAGTGCCTTAGTGACTAACGAAACAACGGCGCTCGAAGAGCGCAGCGGGAGAGAAAAAATGTATAATCCTAAATCAAAGAATGCTAACGAATTCATTTGCCATGAGGAAATCGAGGCCACGCTGAAAGAGGCCGAAGCGGAGGCCGGCAATGCCGAACGCATAAGAGAGATACTGGACAAGGCAGCCGGATTTCATGGTCTGACTCATCGCGAAGCGGCTGTATTGATGGAAGTGACGGCGCCGGAAATTCTGGCGGATATGTTTGCGCTGGCCCGCAAGGTCAAGGAGCATATTTACGGGCGCCGAATAGTCCTCTTTGCCCCGCTTTACGTTTCAGATTACTGTATCAACCGTTGTTCTTACTGCGGCTATAACAATGAGCGCTGCACACCAAGAAAAAAGCTCACCCGAGAAGAGCTGATCGAAGAGGTTCGCATGATAGAGGGCCAGGGCCACAAGCGCCTGGCATTGGAGGCAGGCGAAGATCCGGTTAACTGTCCTCTGGATTACATCATCGAATGTATCAAGACCATTTATTCGCTGAAGTTCGATCATGGGGAGATTCGCCGGGTCAATGTCAATATAGCGGCGACAACGGTTGAGGATTACCGTCGTCTTAAGGCAGCCGATATCGGCACTTATATTCTTTTCCAGGAGACATACCACAAACCTACCTATCTTCAGGTGCATCGGGGCGGGCCCAAACACAATTATGAATGGCATACAGAGGCACATGACAGAGCCATGACCGGAGGCATCGACGATGTGGGCTTCGGCGTGCTTTACGGATTATACGATTGGAAGTATGAAACAGTAGGCATGTTGATGCATGCCGAGCATATGGAAGCTGCTTTTGGAGTAGGACCGCATACCCTGTCCGTACCCAGAATAAGAGCCGCGGAAGGTGTGCAGGCGACTGATTTCCCCTACCTGGTTTCCGATGATGATTTCAAGAAGATCGTAGCTGTTCTGCGCCTGGCCGTACCTTATACGGGCATGATCCTGACCACACGTGAACCTCAAGGCTACCGTGAAGAGGTCGTCGCCCTGGGAATATCGCAGGTGAGCGCCGGGTCATGTACAGGAGTCGGGGGTTATGCAGACGCCGGAAAGCTTGATGCCAAAGAACAGAAGCCACAGTTTGAACCGCTGGACCACCGTTCGCCTAATGCAGTGCTGAAAGCACTGCTCGAGGATGGTTATATCCCCAGCTACTGTACGGCTTGCTATAGAGAGGGACGTACGGGCGACCGTTTCATGAGTTTGGCCAAGACAGGACAAATAGGCAACGTCTGTCAGGCCAACGCTATCCTGACATTCCAGGAATACATCGATGATTACGGCGACGATGAATTGCGTGAACTCGGCGGCAAGGCTATAGCCAGAGAGCTTAACGCCATTCCCAACGCCGCACGGCAACAGAAAGCCAGGGAATATCTTGATAGAATACGTGCCGGGGAGAGGGACTTGAGATTCTAGTCCCCTACTCGTATCTCAATGCTTCTATCGGATCCAGACGAGAGGCTGTACGAGCCGGGTAAAAGCCAAAGAAGATGCCGACAAGGGCCGCAAAGCCAAAGGATAGAACAATAGATGCCATTGATACGCTGGCGGCAATGGTAGAGAAGCTCTTGATAAGAAAGGCGCCGAGCATCCCCAACAGTATGCCGACAACACCGCCAAGCATGGAGAGGACCATGGCTTCTACCAAAAACTGTATCTGAATATCACGGCCACGTGCGCCCACAGCTATCCGGATACCGATCTCTCTGGTGCGTTCGGTAACGGATACCAGCATGATATTCATAATGCCGATACCGCCTACCAGCAGAGAAACGCTGGCAATGCCGCCAAGCAGAAGTGTAAAGACTCCCGATGTTTCGTTAGCCATGTCGATGATCTCGGCCTGGCTTCTAATAATAAAATCATCCTCCGCATTATCAGTCAGACGATGGCGCTTACGCAGCAAAGCCGTAATTTCCATCTCTGCCTGCTCCATAAGCTCCATGTCGGCAGCCTGAACGTTGATAGCCCGAACATATTCCAGACCAAACATTCTGCGCATAGCCGTGGTTACCGGAATAATAATTTGATCGTCAGGATCTCTGAAACCGCCTGCCATGCCTTTTTCAGCTGTAACACCGATAACCGTGAAACGCGTTCCTTGAATGCTTATCGATTTTCCTACAGAAGAACTGCCGCCGAAAAGATTTTCGGCCGTGGTCGGGCCGATAACGGCTAGCTTCCGCACGGCTCTTACATCATGATCGGTGAAAAACTCTCCCTCTCGCATTCGGTAGTTACGCACATTTGGATAATCGGATGTAGTGCCTAGTACGTTAGTATTGGTATTCTGGCTGCGGTACTTGATCTGGGCATTCGACGATACTTCAGGCGCCACACCCACCACTGACGAGCATTGGCCGGCTATGGCCTCTGCATCACTCAGCGTCAGCGATTGCCTGCTGCCTGAGCTTCCGGTAATTCCCCCTCTTCGAGAGCGACTGGCCATTACCGTCACGACATTGGTGCCCATCTGCTCGATCTGGTTCATCATTCTAGCCTTAGCCCCTCCGGCCAGCGCCAGCATGGTAATAACGGCCGCTACGCCGATAACAACACCGAGCATGGTGAGAATGGAGCGCATTTTATTGGCAGCCAGTCCCTCCAAGGCTATGGAAATACTCTCCCAAAGATTCATTCTTCTTCCTCCGGCGGCAGTTTCTCCAGTTCGGCATACGCATTAAGAGGCGTATCCACCTTCTGATCGGAAATTATATGTCCGTCCTTGAAACGTACAATGCGTTGCGCATGCCTGGCAATATCGCTTTCGTGAGTAACAATGATAACCGTCTTCCCTTCTGCATGCAGGCTTTGGAATATAGCCATGATCTCTTCGCTCGTCCGCGTATCCAGGTTTCCCGTAGGTTCATCTCCCAGGATAACAGGAGGATTATTGACCAATGCCCGAGCAATAGCCACTCTCTGCTGCTGCCCGCCCGAGAGCTCGTTGGGTTTATGATGAATACGGTCGCCCAGTCCCACCCGTTTCAAAGCAGCTACAGCCATAACTTGAGCATCATCGGAAACCTCCGGATTGTAAAGCAGCGGCAGCATTACCTGACGAACCGCCGGACGACGAGAGATCAAATTGAAGGTTTGAAAAACAAAGCCTATCTTCCGGTTGCGCACCAGCGCCAGTTCATCGCTGTCCATTCCGGCCACTTCCTGATTATCAAGAACATACGAACCTTCCGTAGGCTTGTCCAAACAGCCGATGATATTCATGAAAGTGGATTTGCCGGAGCCGGACGGCCCCATAATAGCCACAAATTCACCTGTTTTAACCTCCAGGGAAACCCCTTTAAGTGCACGAACGGTAACATCTCCCATATAATAAGTTTTTTGCAGCTTTCTGACGCTTATCATATCTCGGGTATCTCCTTTAATCAGGCTTTTTTTAGAATATCCTGGGCGGGCCGCCTCGCCGCATACTGCGCCGTGGCGTATTTCCCGCTGTCTGGTCCCTTCTGCCGGCCCTGGCATTGCCGGGCGACATGCCTGCAGGCATCACCACCAGATCACCCTCCTGCAAACCACTAATAATCTCGGTGTTCCTGTCGTCAGAGATACCGGTCTTCACCCGACACGGCACTTGTTCATTATGCTGCAAAACTGTTACCGTCGTTCCATCGGCGCTCTCTTTGACCGCCTTGTTCGGCACCAAAAGAACATTCTCTTTGCGCTCAACAATAAAATCACAGGTAGCATTCATGCCGGGCTTCAGTCTGTCCTCTCGGACGGATACCTCTACCGTTACCGGTATAGTGGTAACATTCTGCTCCGCAACAGCCTGAGGAGCAATCTTGGTTACCCTTCCCCTAAAGCGCTCGTCAGGATAAGCATCCACTGAAATTCGTACCGGCTGGCCTTGACGGATCTGCCCTATATCGGCTTCATCCACATTGACTTCCACCTGCATGCGGGTAACATCCGCTATATCGATGATAGTGACGCCGGAGCCCGCTCCTGCATTTGAGGCCCGCCCGGCCATGACAATAGAGCCTTCCTCCACATATTTACTAACCACTATACCTGACCTCGGTGCATAAATCGAGGTGTATCTCAATTGCGTCCGAGCGTTATCCACTGATGCCCGGGCACGCTGCAATGCCGCCTGAGCCTGAACAATATCCTCACGCTTTATTCCTACCTGATAGGTATTTGCCCTGGTCGCTTCCAATGCAGCCGAAGCTTCCTGTACGCGAGCCTGAGCGGCCTTAAGCTCCTGCGCGGTTTCCTCCTTAACGGTGCTCCATCTGCTTTGAGCCGCTTCCAGTTGTGCCCGGGCTGAAGCTGCCGCTTCCTGAGCATCATCAACTACGCTTCCGGCAACAAAACCTTGCTCATACAGCGCCTTTTGCCGTTTAAGGCTCTTCTCTGCCTGATCACAAGCAGCTTTAGCCTGATTATAGGCTGATTGAGCAGAGGCGATTTTTTGTGGTATCAAGGCGCTCTTGGCCTGCTTCAGCGCTGCCTGTGCTGAAGCCAGGGAGCTCTCCGCCTGTTTGATAGCAGTACCCGTCAGCCTGGGCTGTACATCAGCCTGGCTCTTAGCTTGGCGAACTCTGGCTGAGGCGCCGGCATAATCTGCTTCCGATTGCTGCAAGCTGGTCAGGGTATCGGAGGGATCGATACGGGCGATTAGCTGCCCGGCACGAACAACATCTCCCTCATCAACGGCCATTTGAATTACCTGGCCCCCGACATTAGACTTTACTTCCACAGTAGTCAAGGGTTTAAGCACTCCATTAGCGGAAATACTGGAAACGATCACACCCCGGCTCACTGCCTCCGTATGTACCGCCGTTTGTCCTTTATTATTATGGTTGCGCCGTGCCGCCACCATAACAACGATGATTACCAGCACTGCAACCAATGCCCCGATTATAAGGCGGTTCCTCCTAGTCGGCTTTCTCATATAAACCTCCCTGCTTACCTATGGCATATTCAAGCTGCGCTATAAAGACGTAGTAATCATAGCGCGCCTGTACTGCATTCCTCTGAGCAGTGGCTACCTCCAGTTGCGCATTGAGCAAATCCAGAGGAATAGCCAGACCTTGCTTGTAACGGCCTTCCTGGGCTTCGAGATTCTTCCGTGCCGATTTCAGGCTGAGGTCGCTGGCTGCCATTCGCTCTCCGGCACAGGTAAGGTTTAGATATGCCTGGCGCACCTCTGACTGGATAGTTTTCTTTAACTGCGCAATACGCAGCTCAGCACTTGATCTGTTGGCAACCTCTTCGCGATATGCCGCACGGCTGCTGCCTCCATCAAAGAGATTAAAAGTAATGCCGCCGGTGATACTTAATTCATCATCGCCATCAAAAGACTTATCGTAAGAGCCGGAAACAATAGGCCGCGGCCGTAAAGAAAGCCTGGCGGTTTCTACCGCAGCTTCGGCAGACTTGATGCCGGCTTCCGCTTCCTGGAGATCAGGGCGCTCAGATAACGCCATAGCTACATAATCTTCCACAGAGCGAATAGCGGTGATAGCCGGCTCGCCGGTTCCCATAATGGAAAAATCGGGATCCGGGAGAAGTCCCATTGTATTCTGCAGCTGGATAGCCGAGGTCCGAATAGTGTTTTCCGCCTCCAGCAGATCTACTCGCGCATTGGTGAGCTGCGCCTCGACAGGAAGAGTATCAACCCGCGCCGCAGCACCTAACTGGACGCGAGCCATTATCATAGCCAGTTGCCCTTCAAGGTAATTCACCTGGGCGTGCCGTACCTCTGCCAGGCGTTGGGCTTGAAGCAGCAAAAAATATTCTCGGGTTACATTGTAAATAACCTTCTGCCGCGTTCTGTCCAGATCAAAGAGCTTCTGCGCTAGTCCAGCCGCCGCTTCACGCGCTTTAGCATCTCTGAGCCCTCCGTCATAGAAATCGTGCGAAACAGATACGGAGAGACCATCCGTTTTTCTGGTATTGAGGCCTCCGGATTTCGCCAGAGCGGTCGAATATTGAGTGGTAACTCTGGGATAATAATCGCCCGAAGTGCGCTTTTGCCTCTCTGTAGCCGCCGTTACCGTATTCTCCCCTACCAGGATATCATCCTGATTCTGCATGGCTATCTCTATACACTGCTGTAAAGAGAGGCCCTTGTTACTATCGCCATCCGCCTGCACGACAATGGGTGCCGATAAAAGGATCAACAGGATTATGCCTGAAAAAAAGTATCTGCATCTTAATACCATTACAGCCCTTCGCCTTTCCGCGATACGAACCCTGTGCGTGGTGCGTATGGCCGAAAAAACACACTTCGCGGGATCTTCATCGCCTTGATTGTTATTGAGCTTTCGTAGCGCAGCATAACATAGTAATATACGAATAAGCACCGGGAAAATGTTTCACAAGCAAGCAAACAAGCTTAAATTCGAATTATTCCGCTCTTCCCATAGCTAAAAGGATGCCGTGGATAATGCTCCATGGATGCGGAGGATCCCCTGGGATATAGCTGGAAATGGGTAACAGGCCGTGCACACCATTAGCTTCTGCATAGCCTCCACTATGTAAACCGCCGCTGATGGCGCCGGCACCGACGGCAATCACCAGGCGAGGCTCCGCCATAGCATCGTAACAGCGCAGCAACGGTTCCTGCATGGCCCGGCCCACCGGGCCGGTGACCAGGAGAGCATCGGCAAAGCGCGGTGAAGCAACAAAGTGTATTCCAAAGCGGGCAATATCGAAGATTGCATTAGTGCAGGCGATAATTTCCAGGTCGGCAGCATTATCGCCTGTCGAAACCTCACGAATATGCAACGATTTCCGGAATGGCAATCGCGGCTGAGCCGGCGCATCCTTATCACCGGCCTGATTGGTAAGTATAAGATCCTCACGCCTGCTCACGGCCGTCCTGGCGGAAGAGTCACGTGCAATAGTACCTGAAGGACATCTCCTGACACAGGAGGAACAGCCCAGGCAACGTCCCCGATCAAGCGTAACAATATCGCCTGAAACATTGATAGCTCCGGCAGGACAGGCAGCGGTACAGCGTCCGCAAGCAACTCCGGCACACGGCGCCGCGGTAACAGCAGGCATTCCATCGGCATCATCAGGCAGGTCCGGAAATATCTCTCTTTGCGTGATAATACCTGTTTTTAATATTGTCAGAAGCGGATTGTTCATGATTCAGCCTCCAAAAGATGTAAATATGCCCAAAGGCTCAACAGCCAGATCACAACTTCAGGCTTTAAACTTCAGGCTTCCTGCCATAGGCGATTATGGCAGGGCTATAAATCATTGCCGCTGTACGACAGGTTGAAGCTCTTGTTGCACAGCGGAAAATCAGCCACCAGATTCCCACGCACTGCAATCGCCAAGCCGGTCCAATTATTGAAACTGGGATCTTTAACAGCATAACGTGATATGGCACCGGTACCGTCGGTAGTGATCCAGTGTATAAGTTCACCACGCCAGGCTTCCACAATGCCGACGCCCACCCTGTTCGGCTTCAAAGCCCTATCATGGCAATTAACCGTAACAGAGCCGCCGGGAATGCTTTCCAACATGTTGGAGAGTAATGATAAACTACTCTGGATTTCATCGGCACGTATTTGTGCCCGCGCCAAAGCATCGCCTGCTTCACGGCCGGCAGGCACGGGAGCAAATTCAGGATACAGACCATGCGCATAGCTGCTCCGAACATCATATTCAACATTCGAAGCACGGCCCGCCGGCCCCACCAGGCCGAAATCACGGGCTAGTCCGGGCGCAAGGCGTCCCGTACCCTCCATACGCTCGATAACGGCAGGATTGGTAAAAACCAGCGGCAGGATTTCCTGCAAACGAAGCTTCATCTCCGCAACCCCCTGCAGCATGGCACTGCGCCGGTCATCGTTCAGATCGCGGGCTACACCGCCGGGCTTGATGTAATACCGCTGGCGGCGATTGCCGGTAAGCAGCTGTCCTAGGGCCAGGGCCGCCCCCCGCACAGGTGGAAAGAGCGCCGCGCCCGCACTGTATCCGATATCGCCGCACAGTGCTCCGATATCGCCCACATGATTGGCCAGGCGTTCTATCTCCAGAGCGATCGTCCGCAGTGCCTGCGCTCGTGGTGATGGTGATATATCCATCAATTGCTCCATCGCTACAGCGTGAGCAAGCGCATTACCGGCCGCTGTATCGCTGCTGACTGCTTCAGCCAAATATGAGGCCTGTTGCCAGGGAATCTCCGTTAACCCTTTTTCTATCCCGCGATGCTGGTAACCGAGACGAATGTCGAGATTGGCAATGATTTCACCCACACAACTGAATCGGAAATGACCCGGCTCGATAATCCCGGCATGTATCGGCCCTACCGGAATCTCATGAATGCCCTCTCCAGATACCTTAAGAAAGGCATAGGGCTCTCGATGTGCCATACTCTGCGGTGCCAGAGGAGCGAAATCATCAGGCCACACATCATGATGCAGTATCAAGCTCTTCCAGCGCAAATGGCCGCAGGCCCGTAAACCGAAGGAATCCCCGACAGCGCGCTCGGCCCAGTGAGCAGCCGGTATCTCTGAAGAGAGCGCTGGATATTCAGATTCTCCCTCAGGCAACGGGGCTGATAGAATGATGCCTCCACCGGTTTGCGTATCGAGCAGCAAGGCCTCGATAACCAGGCTCTTTTCGGTACAAACCCTGGCTGTAAAATGTCCAAAACGCCTACCGGGCTGATCCAGCCAATGCCGGGCAGTGATCGCCAGCATAGCCGGCGTTTCGGCAATTACTTCAAATTTATCACTTGCCGGTTTCACGACCCTCCCCCCTGTCCTGCCAGCATAGAGAGCACCTGCATCACCGGCGGGGATATAGCCACTCCTGCAAGCAGAGAGAGAACCAACAATACAGCCGGCGTCAGCGTCCA
This sequence comes from bacterium, assembly GCA_028685295.1. Lineage (GTDB taxonomy): Bacteria > UBP13 > UBA5359 > UBA5359 > UBA5359 > UBA5359. Next base: position 5,522 of record JAQUEL010000041.1, on the reverse strand, counting down.
GGTCCGCACAGCCACATTTCTTGCCGGAGCATGCCCATTGCCGAATACCGCCCGCCCCATATGAGTTGTAATCGCAATAAGAGTAATAGTCAATCCTATCACCACGGCTGCAACCGCAACCACCTCTCCTGCCGCAAATGCATCGCGGAGCAGAAGCCATTCGCTGATAAACGTGCCGAAAGGCGGGCTGCCGGCAATAGCAAAGCCGCCTGCCATCAACGCTATTCCCCAGGCAGGCGTTCTCTTTAGAATTCCCCCCAATCTGGATAATGCCTTGGTCCCATAAGCATGCACCACGCCTCCGGCTAAAAGAAAGAGGGCCACCTTTACCAGGCTGTGGTTAAACGCATGCAAAATAAAGATCTTTCCGGATCCAATACCGATAGCCAATGTCAACAGCCCTGCGTGCTCAACACTGGAATAAGCCAGCATGCGCTTCAGATCATGCTGACGCACCAGCATGATACTGGCGGCAATTACAGTTATTGCCCCGGCCGGAACAAGCAGTTGGCGCAATAATCCGATTTGGCCGGCAGCGACCATTATCTGAGATAATCTCCAAATAGCCACCAGAGCAGAGTTGAGCAAGGCGCCGGAAAGCATAGCTGATACAACGGATGGTGCCTCGCTATAAGCATCAGGCAACCAGTTATGTAGCGGAAAGATGCCTGCCTTGGTTCCGTAACCCAGCAGGCAGAAGACAAATCCCAGACGTAACAACCGTGGATCGAGGTTAGCGGCATGCGCAACTAATTCGCTTACCATCATGGTCCCGCCGCCTGTAAAAGCATATTGAGCCGCAAAAATAATCACCGTGCCGAAGAGTGCGAAAGCTATACCGACGCTGCATAATAACAGGTATTTCCAGGTAGCTTCCAGAGAATTACGGCTACGATGATAATTAATAAGCGGTGCCGACATCAGTGTGGCGGCTTCAATCGCGATCCAGAGATAGCCGAGATGCTGGACGAGAGGCACGGCATACATTGCCAGAATGAATATGCCTGACAGCGTATAAAACAGGCAGAATCGTCTATCCGTCATTTTACTATCTTCAAGCCGCGCGGCGGGCAATAGTAAGGCCGACTGAACAAGAGCGGCAGCCGCCACCAGAGTGGTAATAATCGTAAAGGCAGCTCCCATACCATCCATAAGAAAACCGCCACAGGCAATGCTAGCGCCGGAGAAGGCAGGCAGGCATACCCAACCCACCACCGGGAGCTGAAGCAGAAAAATGATAGCGCCCGCCCGCGGCAGCCAACGTGCCGTATAAGGGAAAAGGCCCAGACATGCCATTGACAACGGCAGTACGCTTATCAGCAAAAATGGATTCAATGGCGTAACCCCCTCATATCGGTAACATCGATGTGCTCAAAGCTGCGGTTGATTCTGAACATGACCAAACCGGCTATCAGCACCCCGACAAGCGCCTCAAAGAGAATCCCCATTTCCATCAATAACGGCATACCGCTTGTCTGGGTAAGACCGTAGAGAAAGATACCATTCTCCATAGTAAGAAATCCAACAATCTGACTGAGTGCCAATCGCCGTGTAACCATCAGCAGCATACCTATAAAGATCAGTGCCAGAGCCATACCGGCCGTCCCTTGGTTCATCATCGTTGGAACAGCAACTTTAGGCGTCATGAAATACCCCAGGATCAACAACCCACATCCCATCAGCAGAGCTTGCGTAGAGTTATTATAAATACCCCTGTCCCGTGTGATATCCATGCGTTCAGCCGCTTTACTGAGAAAGACCGGGATGCCGACCGCTTTGATGGAGAATACCACCAGCGCCAGGATAAACATCCCCGTCGCAGCCTCTTCCCGCCCCAACAGCACGCAAATACCGGACAACAGCACCGTCTGGCCGCTCAAGCCCCATACCTGCATCTTCAGGCATGTTACTCCGCACATCCAGACAGCCAACACAGCAACACCTGCCGCCAATATATCTATCTGTGAAAGGTTCATTCGGTTTTCTCCTCTGTTATTCTTCAGGCTGAAGCAGCTATGCTAAGATTGAACAGCCGCAATCACAGCGGCCAATAGACTTAACACTACGGCAAAGGTTAAAAAATTAGGCACGCTTCGCCACTTTAGCTTTACCAGTATGCCTTCCGCCACGGCAACCGATATACCCAGCACCACCAGCCCTAACAGGCTCGCAGCATAATGCAAGAGCAAAGGCAAAGCATGAAAAACCGGCCATGCCTGTAGAAGTGTCTGTACAGCCAGGCCGAAGAATATGCATGTACGCAATGCCGTTGCATATTCTATCATCGCCAAACTGCGCCCGCTGTATTCCAGAATCATCGCTTCATGTACCATGGTCAGTTCCAGGTGAGTGGTAGGGTCATCCACCGGCATCCGCGAAAGCTCTGCCAACGCCGTTATTACCATGCCTGCTCCCGCCAGAAGAGCAATAAAAGGACTGGCCGGAGAAGAGTAGATAGCCATCAAATCAGTGCTTCCTGCTCCCAGCGCAAGTGCACCCAGAGCAATGATAAGAGCGGGCTCCGCTAACATGGAAATAGTGGCTTCCCGGCTGGCTCCCAATCCGCCAAAAGCCGAGCCCGTATCAAGCGCTGCCAGCATAGTGAAAAATTTACCTAAAGTCAGTAAATAAAGCATCAGCAGGAAATTGGTTGCGGGCGCCCAGCCGGGCGGCAGCAGCACGCCGGTCCAGGGCACCAGGATTGCCGCTATAACCGCTACCGCCAATCCCACACGCGGGGTCCAGATAAATATCCAACCGGCGTTCTCGCTGATAGTTTCCGTCTTATGAAGGAATTTTGCCATATCATAGAAGGGCTGCAGTAACGGCGCACCGATACGGTTCTGCATAACCGCCTTGGCTTTACGAATTATCCCCATCAGCAACAGCGGCAGGAGGAGGAGATTTATGAGATGCAATACAGATAAAAACAGCGAATTCATCAGCTCACCCCCACCCAAAACAATAATCCCAGCATCAGGGCCATATATATAAGATATTGGTGTATACTACCTGCTTGCAAACGCATAAGAAAGATACCTGCCATCCGCTTGATGCTCTGCAGCAACGGCGTATACACCTTTGTTTCCAGATATGCTTCATGCGCGGTTTCAGCCGTAACTTTATCAGGAAAATAACGGCGATTCCGTCCCTTGACATTGATATCCACCGTGTAGCTGTAAACCGCTCCGAAGATACGCGAGATCGGCTGAGCAAAACCGGTTGCCGTATACTGTGTTCTTGGCCCCAGATCACCAAAGCCACATTCCCAGGTTATAAATCGTCTGGCCGGAAGTGAACGGGATAAAGCCGCCACCCACATGGCTAAGCCTCCTACAGTACAGGCTAACAGAAGAGCAATAAGTGTAAGTGGAATCGTCCAGGCATGATAAAGCAGCGATGGATCACCAAGCCGAGATGTTATCCTGCCCAACTGACCCAGGACAGCGGGAGCAGCCACCCCAAGAGCGATACACATCACTGCCGGCAATACCTGAGCAACAACCATTCCTCTGCCGGCCTCAGTAGCACGCTCCGCCCGCCGGCTGCGCGGGTTGCCCAGGAAGACCACGCCCACAGCCTTGACAAAGCAGGCGATAGCCAAAGCGCCGATGAGTGCCAGCCATCCCATCAGCAGCAGAGCCCCAAACCGTAATCCAACAGACGGTCCATCCATGGCCAGCTTGAAGAATCCCTGATAAAGCAGCCATTCGCTGGCAAAGCCGTTAAGCGGCGGCAGAGCGCAAATGGCGGCGCTACCCGTTACAAAGGCCCCCGTAGTCCACGGCATGCGATGAACCAGACCACCAAGTTTTTCGATATCTCGTAAATGCGTGCAGGCATCCACTGCACCCGCCCCCAGAAAGAGTAGGCTCTTGAAAATGGCGTGGTTGAGCGTGTGAAACAATGCCGCCGCCAGGCCAAGCTGCTCCAGCAAAGGGAGATGATGCTGCCGCCCAAGAAGCGACACACCCAGCCCCATGAGAATGATGCCGATATTCTCCACGCTATGATAAGCCAGCAAACGTTTAAGGTCGTGCTGCAGCAAAGCAAAGAGAACCCCCCAAAAGGCAGATATCGCACCCAAAACCAACAGGATAGGCCCAAGAAGAGGAACAACAAAGTGGTTATCCAGGACAAAAAGCCGTATCATGACATAAATAGCCGTCTTTATCATAACGCCGCTCATAAGTGCAGATACCGGCGCCGGTGCAGCCGGATGAGCTATGGGCAACCACAGATGAAAAGGCCAGCATCCAGCCTTGGTCGCCAGTCCGGCAAAAATCAGCAAAGCGGGAGCCAGGGCCCCCGTTCCGGAAATACCCCATTCGGAGAAAACCCAGCTGCCGGTGAGATGATGCGCCCAGAGAAACCCAATCATCAGGAAGGCCGTGCCTGCCCGTGTTGCGCCCAGATAAATAATTGCGGCACGGCGGCTGTCACGTCGTTCATGGTCAGCGGTAACCAAAGCAAAGGAAGAGAGAGCCATAACTTCCCAGGCTACCAGAAAGAGTATGGCATTGGCCGCCATTACCACCCCCGCCATGCTGATCATCAATAGAATCAAAGCAACCCATACCAGGCTGAGTGAAACACGATGGCGCAGATGTTGCAGATAGCCGGGAGCAAATATTAAGGCCGGAAGACCGGCCACACCTATAATAGCCAGAAACCAGCAGCTTAAAGGATCTACTGCAAAGGTAAACCCTGCATCGCCGAGGAACCATGGGAAGAGAGACATTCTTGAAACCTATCCTAACATACAAGCGATGACCCGCTCCGCACAATGGATAGGCAACTACTTGCACGTTCTGTCGTTTAGAGTGTTTTAAGTTTGTACACTCGAACAGCGCTTATTATAGCGTAAATAGGTGTAAGGAGCAAACGACGTTAACTGCCGGCAGCCGGTTTATCAGCAAGCACCAGATGAAAATTCGGTTCATCGACAACCAGTATATCAAGCATTCCCACTGCTTCAAGCAAAGAGATCATCACCTTCGCCGGCGGCACCCTGTCCTCCGCTACCACCTCGCCGGCACCCTGATGCAAGCTGTTTACCGCCTCCCGACCGATGGGATGTGAAATCACCAGCCTTCCGCCGGGCTTCAGCAAACGCCGTATCTCCGATAGAGCCTTCGGTTTATCGGTAAAGTGCGGAAAAACCGCGTTGCAGAATATCCGGTCATATCGGTTTTCCGACAATCCACTCTCCGCTATATCCGCTTGCAGGAAATCGACATTAGCAGGAAAAGCTTTGCGGCCGGCCACTTCCAGCATACCTGAAGATATATCTATCGCCAGGATATGCCCCTTCTCCTGCATAGCTTCAAGCAAATAAGGTATGAGAACGCCCGTTCCCGTACCTACATCCAGAATATGCTGTCCAGGATGAACAACTGCCTCCGCCACTACTCTGGCCAGACGCTGCCCTATATCTTCCCGCTCCATGGCATCCCATCTCTCAGCCAGATTATTGAAAAAATTACAATGCTTCAATTGTCACTCCTCCATCAATGCGCTCT
>JAQUEL010000040.1 GCA_028685295.1 bacterium | reverse complement strand
ATGAGTTTGACAATCTTTATGAGCGTCTGTATAATGAATTAGGTCTGCAAAATGAGTCTCGGTCACGTTATGTTCACCCGAAGAGGTTGTCATACTAACGGAATCTGAGCCGTTTTAGTATGACGAAAATGAATAGGGAGGAACATAGCGTGTTTCAAGATCGTGAGTTGACCTGCGTGGAGTGCAATGCAACCTTTGTGTTTACAGCAAGTGAGCAAGAATTTCATGCGGAAAAGGGGTTTAGCAATGACCCCAAAAGATGTCCTGATTGCCGTGCAGCTCGCAAGGCCGCGTCACGCGACAGAGGTTTTGGAGGGCAGCGAGAAATGTTTGATGCTGTTTGCTCCGCTTGTGGAAAAGACACCAAGGTGCCTTTTCAGCCACGTAACGATCGCCCGGTATATTGCCGTGAGTGCTATAAGCCGGATACGTCTCGTCGCAGCTCTTGGTAGTGCATTGTAAATCATTAAGTTGTTACTGACTTAAACAGGGGCCGGTTCTCATTTGAAATGATGACCGGCTCCTTGTTGTGGTTAACTTTCACCGTGGGAACGTTTTCTAAACAAGTGAAATATGCGCTGGAGAAGCTCCTCTCTTATATGCGGAAGACGAACAGCCTGACGCGGACAGACCTCGGCACAGCAGTAACATGATATGCAGCGATTGTAATCAATATAATATAATGGCTCTTTCTCAATAATTGCTTGTGAACGACAAGTGCGGGCGCACAGGCCGCAACGTATGCATTTATCCTTGATTATCTGCGGCACGACTGCATATATAGCTGCCAGTGAATTGAACCGGTTGGCTATGGAGGCTATTATATTAGAAGGCATTTTAAAGTGCGGCAGCACAGGTACTTCACCTTCAACGGCTAGTTTGCTCAGGTCTATCTCTCCTAATTCACGCCGATAAGCCTCTCTTAAAAGAGGAATTCTTTCAGGCCTGCGGCCCATGATCATGCTGCCCGCGGCATCGACGGAAACACTGTTATCTCCTCCGATAATTACGCCTAGAGGCCGTAATTTCCCGCCTGAGGGACCGTTCCCCTCCATGACCTTTAATGCATCCATAATTACGATTTCAGGCGGCCTGATGCTGTATATCTCCACCAGCAGCTCGGCAAAGCTGTTTGCAGAGGGAGCAAGAGTGTGAAGATAGGATTTTGTTCTTCCCGGCACGCCGCCGAACATATTCTTTACAGCTCCCGTCATAAGAGTCAAAGCATGAGTTTTTAAACAGGGCAGATTAATGATCAGGTCTGCCTGGAGCCAAATGGAGGAAATATTGATGGTTATATCTGACCAGCGTCCGGTAAGACGCACCGCGCTTGTATTGACCCCGATATTACGCCAGCAACCTTTTGATGCATCCAGGATACCCGTTATGGCAGCAATCCCTTCCTGATTGCCAGGCACTCCCGGATTATCACCTACTACGACACTTGCCTGGCGATTCAGCAAGGCATCTACCACTGCTTCCAGGACTTTCGGGCTGGTGGTTACACCCTGGGCAGGCTCAAAAGGACCCAGCATATTAGGTTTGACCCATATTTTTTTGCCTGCCGGCTGTGGGCATAGGCTATCCAAAATATGATCTATGCTTCGGCGTAGCGGCGCACCGGGTGCGGTTATAATTATCTTACCCATAATAATTGATTTTAGCGGAGGTAGATAAATTTGGCAATCAGCAACCGCACTTCAATTCTCCGACAATAAACTTGCTTGCTCTTTAGGCTTGATTTTTGCACCGGCTAAGCTCATAGCATTTTGCAATTGCCGATTGCTATATAATATAATATTCAGTAAGGGATTATTTGTTTGGAGGATAGCTTCAGATGCGTAAGTTAGGAGTAGATATAGGCGCAGAAACCTTGAAAACCGTCATTCTGGACGAGGAGGGTTCAATACTTGACCTGCGGCTGGTTGAAGTACAGGGGCGGGCGTTGTATCGCTTGAACGAGCTATTATCCGAGATGAACAGCGCAGGATTGCTGGATGAAGAGATGCTGTTCGGCATTACCGGTAACGGCAGGATAAGCGGATTGGGAAGCGATGAGGTGGATGAAACCAGCGCTTTAGCCGCCGCCTGCAGCCGATATTATCCGGATATAAGAACTCTTGTGGAGATGGGAAGAGAAACCCAGCGTTTTATTCATCTTGCCAGGAATGACAGAACAGGCAGGTTGGTGGTCGAGGACAGTTCCATGGGAAGTAAATGTGCTGCAGGTTCCGGCTCTTTTCTTGATCATATGCACCGACGGCTGAATTTTCTTTCATTGACTGAATTTGCCGATACGGCCTATCAGACTGATAACCCGGCCACTCTTTCCGGAAGGTGTGCTGTTTTCACTGAATCGGATATTGTTCATCTTTATCAAAAGGGAACCCCTCGCGAGAGGATAGCCGCAGGCATACACCAGGCTATTTGCCGGAATTACAGCTCCGGCATAGCCCGTGGTAAGGATTTTGAGCAAGGTATAGCTCTTATCGGTGGTGTGGCTGCCAATAAAGCTGTAATCAAGTATCTGGCACAAGAAATAGGTTTAACGGAAAATGACCTGTTTGTTCCTGAGAATTATCGTCATCTTGGCGCTATCGGTGCGGCATTGAAAGCCGCCAAGAGTATCGTAAAAACGGATCTTTTCAATAGCTTGAATGAGTTGGCATCCAGGCCGTTCAGCTATGCTCGTGTTAAACCGCTGAAGCTCAGATTATCACAGGTTATGGGCAGCAAAAAGGCCGACGGATATCGCAAGGAGATAGAGACTGCTGCCTTGGGAGTGGATATAGGCTCAGTAAGCACCAAGGCCGTCTTGATAACCAGGGAAGGAAATGAATACCGTGTTCTGGCTTCGTATTATAGAAAGACCGACGGCGATCCCTTAACCGCTGTGCAAGATGTGCTGGCTCATATTGAAGAGCAATCCAGCGATTATCATATTAGCCGTATTGTCGCCGGCACGACAGGCTCCGGGCGGTATCTGACAGGCGATTATATAGGTGCCGATATTATTCGCAATGAGATTACCGCGCAAGCCAATGGCGCTATGATCTTTGCACCGGAGATAGATACTATCCTGGAAATAGGTGGCCAGGATTCCAAATACATAAGGCTCAATAATGGGGTTCTCGTGGATTTTGAGATGAACAAAGCCTGTGCCGCAGGCTGCGGTGCATTTTTGGAGAAGCAGGCGGCACGTTTAGGTATTCCGATAGAGGAATTCGGCGATCTGGCATTGAAAGGAAGCAATCCACCCGAGCTTGATTGGAACTGTACTGTGTTTACTGAATCTGCTATCCTCTTTTTTCAGCAGAACAACGTTCCGCAGTCGGATCTCTGCGCAGGCATATGCCTGGCCTCCGTCAAGAATTATCTCCATAAGAATATAGGCAACCGGGTTATGGGAGATCGTATAGCTTTTCAGGGAGCCGTGGCTTTTAACACAGGTATGGTGGCTGCTTTTGAAACTCTTTTGGGCAAGAAGATCGTGGTGCCGCCTTATCCGCATTTGACAGGCGCTGTCGGGGTGGCTGGAATAGCTTATGATAACTGCCCGGAGAATACATCGTTTAAGGGATTCTCTCAGCTGGCCGGTGCCGTTTATAATGTGTCGTCATTTGAATGCAAAAGCTGCCCCAATAACTGTGACGTGAATACTTTCCAGATAGAGGGTGGGCCGAAATACTTCTATAACGACAGATGCGAGAAATATAGCGCTGTTCATAAGAAGGTATCCGATAGATGCTTGCCCGATCTCTTTGCTGAACGAGAAGAGATGCTGATGAATGTCTGCCGGACAAAACCATTACCCGGTGCACCCAGAGTAGGTATTCCACGCGGCCTGATGTTTGAAGAGTATTTTCCCCTGTTTGCCGGTTTTTTTGCCGAACTGGGTTTCGACGTGGTTCCTTCCGCACCTACCAATAAATCTATTGTGCGTGACGGAATTAGGCGTGTTATGAGCGAGCCTTGTTATCCTGTAAAGGTTGCTCATGGGCATGTAGCCGACGTTATTAAGAAAGGCGTGGATTATCTTTTTATGCCGCGTGTTATCAATGCGGAAATTAATGATGAAAGTATACGGCAAAGCTATACCTGTCCCTATGTGCAGGCTGGCCCTGATCTAACAGCCGCCGCCTTACGGCTTGATGAGAACTCCGGAGTAAATCTCTTATCACCATGTTTCTTCTTTAAAAGAGGAGAGGGCCATGTAATACGGGTTCTCGGTGAATTGGGGCGCGAGTTAGGATTCGGCAAGAGTGCAACCGATAAAGCAGTAAAGGCCGGAATGACTGCTTTGAAGCGTTTACATGATTGGGTAGAAGCACGAGGCTCTGAAATTTATCAGAAACTGGGTGACGAGGAAGAGGCATTTATAGTTATAGGCAGGCCATACACATTGTACGATAAAATGGTTAACATGGATATAGGCAAGAAGATAAGGGATTTGGGTATCCCGGCCATTCCCATGGATTTTTTGCCGCTGTCAAAGGAGCGCTCTAATGATGTCTGGCCTAATATATTTTCTCGCCAAATTCAGAAAAAGCTGGCTGCAGCCAAGCTTCTTAAACGTGACAAGCGACTCAGAGCGGTTATTCTGACCTATTTTGGTTGCGGTCCGGATTCATTTGCCAATATATTTTTCAGAGAAGAGATGAATATGCCCTGTTACGCTATGCAGCTCGATGAGCATACAGCCGATGCCGGGGTTATAACCAGGCTGGAGGCATTTGCCGATACATCTGCCGTCGCCGGTAATAAAGAGCGTAAGATCTCTGCCACAGATACGCCGCTGGCATGGATAAAGGGAAAGCGTTTATGGCTGCCTTATGCCTCCGAGGGGGCCAGGGTACTGGCTGGTGTAATGAGAGCATTCGATATTGATGCCGATGTTCTGCCGCTTTCCAAGGATTCCGGTTTGAACCTGGCACGGAGCCATATATCCGAAGATGTTTGCGTGCCGATGCTTTATACAACCCAGGACATAATCGAAAGGGTTATGCAGCCGGATTTCAATCCACGTAAGGAAGCATTCTTCCAAGGGGCTTCAGAAGGGCCGTGCCGCTATGGTATGTACTATATGCTGCAAAAGGATATTCTGGCCAGGCTAGGACTTGAAGAGGTTAATATAGTAACTTTAGGCAACAGCAATTATGATGCAGGCTATGGCATAGAGATGTCGTTGTTGGCCTGGGATGCTCTGGTAGCACATGATATGATGGAGAAGATGCTGCATCATGCCCGCCCTTACGAACGTACGGCAGGTACGGCAGACGCAATATTTGAGCGTAATATTCAGGCGCTCTGCGAGCTGCTGCCTCGGCAGCGTTGTCGTATCTCCGGACCGGCAGGGCGTATGAGGCTTCTGAACGGCACGCATCTGACGCTGTTGATTGATCTATTACATTCAGCTAGAGATGAGTTTGCTTCTATTTGTGATTACTGTGAGCGGCCGTTGGTAGGAGTTGTCGGTGAGTTCTATGTTCGCATACATGCCCGTGCCAATCAGAATGTGATGCGCAAGGTAGAGGCAGCCGGAGGGGAAGCCTGGCTGGCGCCGCTTACCGAATTTTTCGGTTATTCCAACCTTATCGGCGGCATACTTCATTTGGACGCATTCAGGGACACGTGGAGCTGGGAAGATTTGAAGGATGGTATAACCAAAAAGATGCTGGCACAGCTTGCGGTCAGAGATGAGCATAGCCTTTTTAACGCTACTCTTCCGTTTATGAATGGCTTTGACGATATCTCACCTCAAGAGGTCATTGCCAATGGTTCTAACTATCTCCACAGGACTATAGGGGGTGAAGCCATCTGCAGCATGGGAAAGGCGGAAGACTTTGCCATGCGCGGCCTGGCTGGTGTTATCAGCGTGATACCGTTCAACTGCATGCCGGGTAATATCGCTGCATCGCTTGGACATAAGCTGCGTCGTTTCCATAATGGCATACCCTTTCTCAGCCTGGATTATGATGGATTTGCCGATGCCGGACGAGATGCCAGATTAGCAGCGTTCATGGCTCAGGCACATGATATCTTTGCCTGCAGAGGATAATTTGATGCATGACCGGTTGTCTTAATGGCGGGTATTGGGTAATATATTCGAGTAGAAAGAAAAGTTTAATAGCAGGAGGGAATAATGAGCACTATGAAAATCGCAGCGTTTAAGGCGTATGATATTCGCGGCAGGGTGCCTGATGAACTTAATGAGGAGATGGCTTATCGTATAGGACAGGCATATGCCGCTCTGTTGCAGCCTAAAAAGGTTGCCGTTGGATATGATATTCGTCTTTCCAGCCTGACCCTGGCCGGTGCTCTGACCAGAGGGCTTGTCAAAGCCGGAGTAGACGTGGTGGATATAGGGCTTTGTGGAACAGAGCAGATATACTTTGCCACGGCTCATTTGGAATTGGATGGGGGAATAATGGTTACCGCCAGTCATAACCCGGCAGACTATAATGGTATGAAGCTGGTGCGGGAGCAATCAAGACCTATAAGCGGTGATTCGGGGCTGAGAGAGATAGAGGCGCTGGTGATTGCCGGCAAGGAGGTAACCGGCCGAATAGCAGGAGATGTGGAGAAAATGAATATTATGCCTGCATATATAGAGTGCCTGCTCAGCTTTATAGATGCTGCAAAGATCAAGCCCTTCAAGGTTGTCTGCAATGCCGGCAACGGTGGTGCCGGCATAGTTATGGATGCTCTGGAGAAGCATCTGCCTTGCGATTTTATCAAACTTCTTTTTACGCCCGATGGAACATTCCCCAATGGCGTGCCTAATCCGTTGCTGACGGAAAACCGTAAAATAACGGCTGAAGCGGTCCGGCGGGAGAAGGCGGAGATAGGTATTGCCTGGGATGGAGATTATGATCGTTGCTTCTTTTTCGATGAGAACGGAGAATTCATAGAAGGATATTACATTGTAGGTCTGCTGGCTTCACAGATATTGAAACGACATTCCGGTGCCGGTATCGTTCATGATCCCAGATTGACCTGGAATACTATAGAGATAGTCAGGGAGGCCGGAGGTGTTCCAATAGAGAATAAGACGGGGCATGCCTTTATGAAAGAGCGTATGAGGGCGGAGGATGCCGTTTACGGCGGCGAAATGTCAGCTCATCACTACTTTAAAGATTTCGCTTACTGCGATAGCGGCATGATACCCTGGCTGATAGTGCTCGAGATAATGAGCAACAGCGGTAAAAAACTATCTGAACTTGTATCCGAACGTGAGAAACTTTATCCTGTCAGCGGCGAGATTAATCGGCGGCTTGCCAATCCGGCTAAGGCTATAGAGAGGGTTCTGACAGAATATGGGCCCAGGGGCCTGCATATAGACAGAACGGACGGTATCGGCCTGGAATTTGATCGCTGGCGCTTTAATCTGCGTATGTCCAACACAGAGCCGGTGGTAAGGCTCAATGTGGAAACACGCGGTGACAAAGAGTTATTAAAGAAGAAAACTGAGGAAATCCTTAATTTTTTGGGAGAAGAGTAATCAATCATAAATAACGGCAAGGATGGCGTTTTGAATATTCCAATAAGGAGCTGAGCCGATGCAATACACGGAGTTGGGTAAAACAGGCGTAAAAGTATCCAGGCTGGGGTTCGGGACGATGCGTCTTCCTATGTCCGGAGAGGATATAAATAGGGCCGAAGCTATTCCGATGCTGAGGCGGGCGGCCAGGATGGGCGTGAATTATTTTGATACCGCAGCCGGTTACGGCAATGGACAGTGTGAGGCTGTCCTGGGGGAGGCTCTAAGGGATCTTGATGGCAGAGTATATATTTCTACTAAAAACCCTGTCTGGAATCATGCTTCGCCTGAAATATGGCGTCGCTCACTCGATCGGTCGCTGCATAGATTGGGGATCGATTGTATTGATTTTTACTGTGTAGTACACGGTATGGACTGGCAGGCATATACGGAGAAGTATGATGTTCCAGGCGGCTTTGGTCAGGAGGCGCGCAAAGCATATGATGAAGGGCTTTTCAAGCATTGCTGTATCTCTTTCCACGATACGCCGCAGAATCTTATAAAGCTTATCGACACCGGTGAGTTCGAGGTAGTAACGCTTCAGTATAATCTATTGGATCGCAGTAATGAGGATGCTATTGCTTATGCCCACTCCAAAGGAGTGGGTGTAGTCGTTATGGGACCTGTAGCCGGAGGCAGGCTTATGCATCCTTCTGAAAAGCTTATGAGAGCCGTGCCGGGCGTATCTAGTACTCCAGAATTATCCATACGCTTTGTTCTCTCTAATCCCCATGTCAGCCTTGCTCTATCCGGGATGGGCAGTATGCAAATGCTGGAGGAGAATGTGGCCTCAGCTTCCTGCGAGCAACCAATGACGAACGAGGAATACGGATGTGTACTGAAACTGGCTGAGGAGCTGAAACGGCTGGCCGACCTATATTGTACCGGCTGCAATTACTGTATGCCTTGCCCTAATGGCGTTGATATTCCGGCAAACTTTACGGCAATGAATATGGATAGAGTCTACGGGTTGCGAAAACTGGCCGTGGAAAGATACGATGAGCTTCACAAGCCGGAAAAAAATGAGGATAGGCGGGCATCTGTCTGTGTAGAGTGCGGACGATGCGAACTCCGGTGCCCTCAGCATATACCGATAATCAAGCAGTTGAAGGAAACAGCGGCTGCCATGGAAGAGCGTAAAGCGTAGTAGCCTTACGCTCTTCCGGTTCTTTATTGTATCAGGCAATCAGTCTTTACTTCGGTATCTCTTTGAGCAGCAAAATATTTCCTGCCGATGCTGCCACCTCGAAGTCGGCTTTGATATGTGCCGGAAAAGCATCATAGTTTATCTGCTTGACAAGCATCAACATATTCTCCCGATGCTGTAATGCTTTTGAGACCTCTTGTACTGACTTCAAACGGAGCATTCTATGTTCGGAGTAGTAAGGTATACTGGCATTGAACATCTCATAACTGTATATAGGTTTATCATTCTCCAGCAAGGTCGCGGCCTCAGCAGCCAGTTCGGGCAGCGGCTTGGTTGCGTTAAGCGCCGGAAAGACCAGTAACCCTAAGAGCGTTATAAAGGATAATGCCGTTAAGGTAACGCCTTTATAGATAGTAGTGCCCTCTCGCCTTACGGCTGCAACAAGACAGGAGACTGCAAAGCCTGCCGGTAAGACCATTAGCACGGGGAGTGTTCGTTTGATCTGAGCCGTTGCTACCGCCGGGTCCAGCTTGTTATATGCCAACCAAAAGACACCCCATGCCAGCAGTGCGGAAGCCGTTATTAATGCTATTGCTCCACTATAGGCCTGTCGTTGTCCTCGGATATCGAGCGGATTGCTCTCAGGCCACATGCCGGCTATGGTTAGGGCCAGAGCTGGATAAAGCGGAAGCATGTAATTAGGAAGCTTGGTAGCGGCTCCGGTAAAAAAGAGAAAAATAAAACCTGCCCAAACAAGAGGCAGAGGGTCTCTTCTATTCTTAATAGATGCGGTAATGGCGCTCGGCAGGAAGAGAGACCATGGAAAGAGGCCGATCAGTAAGAAAAGAATATAAAAATATATGGGGCCGCTTTGCTGTTCCAGCGGTTGCAGGTATCTTGTGAAGGTGCGGTAACCAAAAAATTCGTCTATAAATACTTTGCCGTATAGATTGTATTCAGCCAGGTACCATGGTGCGGCCAAAAGAAAGTAGACAAGCAATCCCGGTAGAATTTTCATCTGCAATATATCCCCAGGTCGACGTTGCAGACAGAGATAGATAACTATTATGGCTGCCGGTATTATAGCGCCTACCGGCCCTTTGGTCATTGTAGCCAGCGCCATAGCTGCATAACTTAGTAAAATGGCGTTTTGCTTGCCCTGGCGCCATAGCACAAAAGAGTAGAGAGCAAGGGTAATAAAAAATGTCAGAAGCATATCGACCACTGCCAGACGGGCAATAACATAGAACTGCAAGCATCCGGCCGTTATAAGCATGGTTTTAATTCCCTGCCGCTGATTGCCAAAGTAGGCACAGCCTAAAAGATATGTAATTATCAACGTTCCCAAAGCCGCAAGGACGGATGGCAAACGAACGGCAAATTCATTAAAGCCGAAGAGTTTAAAAGATGCTCCAACCAGCCAGAAGAATAGAGGCGGTTTATCGAACCATGGTAGACCATTGAAACGCAAGGTTACCCAGTCTCCCGTTTTAACTATTTCTCGAGCTATTTGAGCATAGGTAGGCTCATCCATATCGAATAGTGTGGTAGCTCCCAGATTCAGGAGAAGAATGATTGTAACTATCGAGAAGGCTGACAGCAGCAGCACGCTCGGAGCCCAAATTGTACGTTTTCTTTCGTTATTCATAATTAGCAGCAGTCTTTCTTGCCGGAAGCACATTGGCATGAGCAGCGAGTAGTGGTAGAATGCTTAAGCTTACTGTAAAATTTGAATATTTCTATGAAGGTCTTCAAGATAACTTTGAGATTGGCACCGGTCTGCTCTCCTGCCAAGCGTGGAAAGTGATGAACTCCAACCTCGATCATACTGCAGCCGGACATTTTGGCTTTGATAAGCAGTTCCGCGCTGATGAGCGCACCATCAGATTCAAGTTCTATCTCCTTTAACAAATCGCGCCGGAAAAGCTTGAAAGCACAATCAATATCTCTTACCTTCAGTCCGAACAACACCCGTATCAGCATATTATATAGAAAAGCGTTGACAGTACGCATAAAGTGATCGTTGCGTCGAATCCTGTATCCGATAATCATATCCGCTTCTTTCAATCTCTCTATCAGCAATGTGATCTCATGGAGATCGAATTGGTTATCTCCATCGGTAAAGAATATCAGCTCGCCGCCGGCGGCCTTGAACCCGGAACGCAAGGCAGCACCGTAACCCTTGTTAACAGAGTGATGGACCGGTCTTACCCGCGGATCACTATCAGCCAGACGATCGATAAGGGTTCCGGTGGCATCCGCACTGCCATCGTTTACCGGTATGACCTCTACCTCACTGAAATAGCGTGACATTGCTTCCTGGGATAGCTTGACTGCTTGTTCAATGTTTGCCTCTTCGTTGAACGCCGGGAGGATTACTGAAATACTTTGCTGAAGCATATTATCGGTACCTTTCATATAGCATATAGTAATTACCATGTAGAATCTTAATACTTTATTAATTCTATCGTATAGAAAGGTGTTTCACAAGCATGCGACATATAGAATAATGACCTATATTGCAGGAACCGGTATCTGATGTCGTATAATTAGCTCGGCATGCGTATTTTACTTTAGTAGGATATTGGTCTATTGTGTCGAAATCTATTATAATAATGTTATCATCGCCGGCGCCTGTCCTTATGGCATGGGCGCCGGTGTTGTCTTCTATAGTTAAAAAATAGTTATAATTAAGAGGAGAGGGTGATTCTATGAGATATTATTGCAAAAGGGTTTTCCCTTTTATTAAATTTGATGCTTTACGGCGGTATAATGCTCTAGGTATGGTGCTTAGATCCCTTCTGGGCTTTCTTTATGTATCTTTGCTCTTGGGATTCTGCCCTGTCGGGGCTGCGACTATGGAGGCGGACCGAATAGATTATCAAACAGATACAGGCCTGTTCAAAGCGGCCGGTTCAGTTAAAATAACAGAGAACGGTTATAAGATAACCGGGAGAGAGGCGCTTTTTTGCAGTAAAGGCAAAAGCAGGCGTATAACTGTGACCGGCAATCCCATCCTTACGGGTGAGGGTATTACCCTGGCGAGCAAAAAAATGGAGATAGAGAAACAGGTATTTACTGCCAGCGGTGATGTGCGTCTTCAGCGTGAAGATATGAAGGCTGCTTGCGAGCTGGCTGTCTATAAAATCGCTTCGAAGGAGATTACGCTTAGTGGTGCAGCAAGGGCTCGGCAGGCGGATAAGAGCATTAGCGCAGATAAGATAATTTTTACGAGCAAATTAATAATGGCCGAGGGGAATGCCCGGCTGGAGATGCCTTTAGAGGATGCAGATAAGAATGGCTGAGAGCATTACAGGCACAGGTTTGGTTAAGATGTATGGTGCCAGGACGGTTGTGAATAAAGTATGTTTAAATTTAGAACGCGGTGAGATAGTAGGTTTGCTCGGTCCTAACGGAGCAGGCAAGACCACTACCTTTTATATGATGGTAGGCCTTGTGCGTGCCGATGAGGGAAAGGTTGTCATTGATAGTGAAGATATCACCGATAAGCCGATGCATAAAAGGGCTCTTATGGGTATAGGCTATCTGGCACAGGAAGCATCCATCTTTCGCCGTCTCAGCGTCAGAGATAACATATTAATGGTTTGCCAGGCTGCCGGATTGTATGGGAAAGAGCAGATTGCGCGGGCTGAATCACTGATGCAGGAATTTAATATAGCTCATCTTGCCGACAGAAACGGCAGCGCTTTGTCAGGGGGGGAAAGACGCCGAGTGGAGATAGCACGTTCGTTGGCGGCAGCACCATCCTTTATTCTGCTTGATGAACCGTTTACCGGTATAGATCCTATCGCCATTGGAGAGCTGCAGGAATTAATAATGCATCTCAGAGATAGAGGCCTGGGA
Source organism: bacterium (assembly GCA_028685295.1). Taxonomy (GTDB): domain Bacteria; phylum UBP13; class UBA5359; order UBA5359; family UBA5359; genus UBA5359. Next base: position 4,927 of record JAQUEL010000040.1, on the reverse strand, counting down.
GTCCTGATAACCGATCATAACGTCAGAGAGACGCTCTCTATCACGGAGAGAGCTTATTTGATGTATGACGGCCGGATACTGCTATCGGGCACTTCAGCAGAGATAAGTGACAGCCCGGTAGCCAGGGAGTTTTATCTGGGAGAGAGGTTCTCTCTGTGAGACGATTGATTGACAGATATATATTATCGGAATTAAGAGGCCCATTCCTATTTGGAGTAGCAGTATTTACCATAGCATTGGTTGCCGGCAGAATACTCGATTTAAGCCGTTTGATGGTCAATAATGGTGCCCCTCTTATCGGTGTGGCTAAAATACTTGTGTTGGGGTTGCCCGGTATAGCAGCCATGAGCTTTCCTATGGCTATGCTGGTAGCCACATTACTCTCTTTTGGGCGGCTCTCGGCTGATAGTGAGATAATTGCTATGCAAGCCGGGGGTATAAGCTTGATAAGGTGTCTTAGACCGGTCCTTGCTATGGCAGTTATTGTTAGCTTAGCCGGTATATTTTTGAATGAAACGGTTGTTCCCAGAGCTAATTCTCTTTCCGAAGCTATCGTCGTCAGATTCTCCGAGGGCAAAGAGCTGCGAGGTAAGGAGAGAAGTGTGCTGTTGCAAGAACGCAGTGAAAAGTCTTCACGTATTATATCCGCAGATACCTTTGATGCGGCACACAAAGAGATGCAGGGCGTTTCTATACTGGAAAAGGATGCCGGCGGCAGGCCAATGGCTATAACTTATGCCAAAAGGGCTATCTGGAGTGGGCGCATGTGGAATCTGGTAAACGGTTTTTCTCAGAGAATGGATAGCGAAGGTAGAATTTATAAGATAGAATTCAAGCGACAATGCTTGCTCCTCTCCAATACACCGGAGCAACTCTTGCAGCGCAGGAAGCGTCCTGAGGATATGAGTGCCGGTGAGATAAGGCGACTTGTTGCAACTCTTGCCGGGGAGGGAGAGAATACTGCACCTCTTATGACGCAACTGCATATGAAATTTGCTGTGCCGTTTGCCAGTTTCATATTTGCGCTTATAGGGGTACCTTTAGGTTTGAAGCCGCATAGAAGTTCTTCCTCTATGGGAGTTGGACTAAGCCTGGTTGTCATATTTATCTATTATGTTTTGATAACCCTGGGCTTGAGATTCGGGCAAAGCGGGAATATGCCTCCGTGGATGGCGGCCTGGATGGCCAACGGCATTGTGGCCGTCGCCGGAATAGTTCTGATTGGGCGAGCAATTCGACAGGCATAGGCATGATAATAGGAGGTCGGTAAGGTGTTCAGCTTTTTGTTTATAGCCATCCTCGTTGTAGTCAGCGGCGCTATAGCTTTGATAGGCGATCGTCTGGGCAGCAATGTGGGTAGAAAAAGACGCAGCCTTCTGGGATTGCGCCCACGCCATACGGCTACTCTGGTTACGATTGTTACCGGTATGCTTATCACTATGCTTACTCTGGGAGCTATTTTGCTGCTTTCAGAGCAGGCGCGCCTGGCGCTCTTCGGGGTGGAGAAGCTGGGAAAAAAACTTCTCTATCTTAATGGGCAAATCAGCCAGCGCAATGCGCAGCTGGTTCTTTTACGTGGTAAATTATATAAGATTTCCACTGATTATGCATCAAAGGAAAAGGCCCTCAAGCATCAGCTGGGTAAGGCTACGAAAGAACTTGAGCATAAAAATGATGAGTTGCAAAAGCTGGAAAGGGCTATTTCCATGCTTAAAAGAGATTATGCATCAACATCTGTTAAACTATCATCGGCAGAGAATGAGGTGGCAAATCTTAATACCAACAAGCGTTCTCTGTTGAAGGAGATAGACCGTTTAAAAACTGATGTGGTAGATGTAAGAGCCTTTGCCCGGCGTATGGCCATTGTCAAGGAGCGCGGCCAGGTCGTTTTTCGGGCGGATCAAGTACTGACGCTGGGAGCTATTCCGGATTATTATAACCCTACAAAGTGCAGGGCTAAGTTGCTTGCTCTGATTGATGAAGCCGACAAAACGGCAGTGCGTATGGGCGCCAGAGGTGCTCGTGATGCTGTTTCAGCCTTAAGAGAAAAGAGGCTTGCAGCCGGTAACGGCGTATATTGGAGCCGGGAGCAATTTGAACTTGCTGTGAGGCTATTGGCAGAAGCAAAACGCAACAGTGTTGTTACGGTTTCATCATTTACCAATACGACGCCGGGAGAGCCCGTTCTTCTCTCTTTTCATATCATGGAGAATAAGCTGATTTTTAGGCGAGGTGAAGAAATTATCAACGCCAGGATCGATGGGAATAAAACACAGGAAGCAATTGGTGAAGAGGTTATCAAGCTGCTGCGCCGTGTCAGAGAGACGGCCCTATTGAAAGGTGTCTTGCCCGACCCGGAAGAGGGTACGGTAGGAAGTGTTTCCGCCTTTTGTATTCTTGATACTATAAGAAATATAAAGGGATACGGCAAGGAAGTCGATTTTTCCGTCAAAGCCGCCTTCGATACTTGGACAAGCGGACCGCTGATGATAGACTTTGCTGTTGAGCATGATATATGAACCATCTTATGGCTATAGACCCCGGCCGGTCAAAATGTGGTCTGGCTGTTGCTGATGAAAATGGCGATATTCTTGTCAGTAAAGTGATATCCTGTCGCAAGCTGCCGGATGAACTGGCTTTGATAAAGGAATTATATGCACCGGAGGTCGTGCTGCTTGGAAACGGAACCGCGTCGTCGTCCGTAGCCCGAATCCTGTCGCGTCTGGGATACGGTTCTTCTATATGCGTTGATGAAACGGGAAGTACGCTTGAAGCCAGGCGTAAATATTTTGAGATCAATCCGCCGCAAGGGTGGCGGCGTCTGATACCGATATCCTTTCTTTTGCCTCCTGTTGACTACGATGATTATGTAGCTCGGATACTGATAGAGCGATATCTTTCAAAATAGGGGTTTCTTTTTTAGCTGATTAGGGTATAATATAAAGTTGTAAAAAGCGCTTGCAGAGCAGATGAATAAGAGGAATTTCGCTTGCTGCTGTAGAACATTATCTCGTAGCTATAACATAAAGCATAATAGAGGTAGAGAGGGAGGGCAAAATGAGAAAACAGATGTTATTGTTGGTGGCACTATTAATGCTGGCTACCATCGTGCCTGCATCGGCACAAGTGCCGGCCGATGTGCCGGCTGATCACTGGGCTGTTCAGGCTATTGGTGATCTTTACAGCCGTGGTATTTTCGTCGGATATCCTGATGATACTTTTCGCGGCGACAGGGCGGTAACCCGCTATGAACTGGCGGTTGTTCTGTCCAGGTTGCTGGAGAGCCTGCCGGAATCGGCCGATCTTTCCAAATACGTGACCAAGACCGAACTGCAAACCAAACTTAATAGTTATCCCACCAAGACAGAGCTGCAAAATACTCTCAAGGGTTATCCTACTAAAGCGGAGTTGCAGACTGCGCTCAACAGTTATGTGACTAAGGCGGAATTTGAGCGTCGTTTGGCTAATCTGGCTACCAAGGACGATATTGCCAAGCTGCAGAAGCTGGTGGATAATCTGAGGACTGAATTGACTGCTCTCGGTGTTCGTGTCGATGATGTGCAGAAGAAACTCACTGCGCTCGAAGCCAGAGTGGGCAATCTTGAAACGAGAGTAACCAAGCTGGAGAATCGCCCACAGCCGGAAGAGGTCGTGACCTTCAGCATCAAGGGCGGCGTTGCTGCACGCAGCGTATCATTAACTAAAGAGGGGGTTGATCCGGTTAATGAATATGACCGCTCTCTGGACGAAGGGTTCAATGCCGGAGCGGCATTTGATGCCAGTATCGGCTTCAATCTATCCAACAATCTGGGGTTGGGTGCCAGAATATTTACAACCAACGATAATCTGAGCAAAGCAGCATTGTCCAATCTGGACAGCTTTAACACCGATTTGGGGCTCTTTGTTGTTTCCGGCGCCAATCGTCTTGATTTGGGCATTTTCAATGCTTTCTTTACACCGTTTACGCTGGCTAATTCCAGCCAGAGCATACTGGAGCAGCTGCCGGCCTTTGGCAATGACTGGTACTTCAGCGGCGCCAAGCTGGCTGCCGATCTGGGTGCGTTCAGAACAACAGCCCTGTTCAGCCGGACAAGAGATGAAATATTTGAAGCTGCTACGGATATGACAACACAATATCCGCAGACTCTCTTTGCGGCCAGGACAACCATCAGTCCCATATCCATGCTGGATTTGGGTGCCACTTACGTCAGAGTGAATGATGAGCCGGGAACCGGACTTGTCGATGGTACTGTTTTGGGCCAGATAAAAAACCGTGTCTGGAGTATCGATGCCGGTATCAACGTTGGTCCCTTTGATTTCAAGGCCGAGTATGCCGACAGCAGCTTTTTGGATTCCGCTAACGGCATAGCCTATAAACTGGGAGCCGCAGCGGGTCCTGTAGATGCCTACTATTTGCAGATAGGCAGCGTGACCAACCCATTCGTCTCCTACTACGGCGATCCCTCTTCAGCCACAATGTTCAATGCTCATGGCCCCAGCTTGGGTGCGTTCTTGACTAGGTTCACTTTCGGCCAGGTGCCTAACCCGGCCAATGACCTGCAAGAAGATTTGAACAATAATATCCGCGGTTACGGTGCGCTGGTGAGCCTGGGCAATGTCAAGGCCGATCTTCTTAATCCGGTTTCGGCCGTATTCAAAGGTACCGAAGCTGCACCTTTGCGTGTAGCCTTGGGTTACGAGCGTTTAAGCCAGGTGGAGGATCTGGGACTGGGAGCATCCGACGGCATCTTCAAAACCTATCTGGTGGATGCTGCCTTTGATCTGTCCGGCTCGTTCACACTGCTCGGTTCCTTTAAGACCCGCAAAGTTAATTTTGACGATACCGGGTTTGCTGTTAGGATGTCTCAGGATATGGCCAGCCTGGGTGTGGCCTACAAGCTCAATGCCGATAATTACCTGGCGTTAC
>JAQUEL010000039.1 GCA_028685295.1 bacterium | reverse complement strand
TGCCCTTACTCTATGTTATAATATAGTCTGTGGCGGGGTGTCGTTTGGGAAATGGCCGGATTGCAGGCCGTACAGGCTGTAAATACCTGTTTCAAGCGGATAAGACGATTAAATATTCAGAAAGGGATGATAAGAATTATGTCTGTGATTAATGTGGGATTGATAGGATGCGGAGCTTTTGCCCGTGGCATGCACATTCCGAATCTCGGGAAGAATCCAAAATTCCGGATACACGCGGTAATGGATATCGATGAAGCGTCGGCAAAAGAGGTAGCTGAAGAGACCGGTGCCTCTTACTGGACGACAGATACGGACAAATTGCTTCAGGATGAGAGGGTGGATCTGGTGGTAATTACCACCAGGCATGATTCTCATGCTGATTTATCGATCAGAGCCGCTAAGGCCGGCAAGCATATACTATGCGAAAAGCCTATGGGTATGGATGCGGCGGAATGCAAGTCTGTGGCCGAGGCTGTTCGTGACAGCGGTGTAAAATATACAGTGGGTTATAACCGTGGCTTAGCTCCTTTGGTAAGCAAAGCACGCGAGCTGTTATCGGATATGCCGGATAAGAAGATGATTTATCATCGCTTGCAGGCGCCTTTTCCCGAGGATCTATGGATCCATGATCCCAAGGCAGGAGGAGGACGTTTTGTAGGGGAAGGCTGCCATATTTTCGATCTGTTCTGTGAACTGGTTCAAGCGCCACCGGTGATGGTTTATGCTGCGGGAGGGGTTTTCCTCAATCCTGAAAAGGTCAGGATGGCTGATAGCGGTATAATCACCATCAGCTTTGCTGATGGCTCAGTGGCCTCTACTCTGATTGCCAGTGCCGGCTGCGCCGCCTTTCCCAAAGAGGCGACAGAGGTTTATTGCGGCGGCCGGGCTATATATATAGCAGATTTCAAGGAAATGGAGTATTATGGGTTTGAGGGTCACTCACAGATCCGACTGACGCTGGATAGCGTGGATAAAGGCCAGGCGCGAGAGATAGACTTGCTGGCTGATGCTGTCATCAATGACACGCCCAGCCCTAACGGCATTATCAAGGCTGCTCGGGCAGCGGTTTTGAGCTATAAGGTATATGAATCTCTGGCCAAGGGTTTGCCTGTGCCTGTTGCCGAAAAAGAATACGTTTTTATAAGGGAGATGTAGCAAAATGATCAAAATAGGTCTTGTCAATCTGGATACTACTCATCCGCTGGCTTTTTCCGAATATATGCAGAAAGGGAATCGGGCCCGATATAGCGCCATTTATAATGACAGCTTCCGGGATGATGAAGAGATCGAAGCGTTTATGCGCAAATACACTCTTGAGAAGCGCTGTCGGAGTATAGAAGAACTGGTGGATAGCGTCGATATCGGTTTTGTCCAGAGCTGCAATTGGAATAACCATCTCAAGCAAGCTATGCCTTTTATCGAATGCAACAAGCCTGTTTTTATCGACAAGCCGATTGTCGGCTCTCTAGCCGATTGCCGGAAGCTGGAAGCTCTGGCAAAAGAGGGAGCCGTTATTTTGGGGAGCTCCTCTGTTCGTTACGCTCAGGAAGTAACCGGTTTTCTCAATCGGCCGGAAGAGGAGCGGGGCAAGATAATGAATATTTACGGCACGGCCGGAGTGGATGAATTCAATTACGGCATTCATATTGTGGAAGCCATCGGAGGGTTGGTCGGCCGGGGGGCTGTTTCGGCTGGATTTGTCGGCCGTAGCCGGCAGGAAGGCAAAACCTGCGAGACCTTCTTTGTGCGTTTCAATGACGGATTGACAGCGACTTATACTACTTTCCAGGAGCTTTGGCAGCCTTTTGAGGTGGTAGTGACAACTACTGAATCCACATACCACTTTCAGATTGATACCGGAAAAATTTACGGAGAGCTGCTGGATAGAATCTGCGATTATATGGAAACCGGGCGGAATGCTTTGGCTCCGATGGAGGAGCTTACTGAATCCGTAAAGATTATGCTGGCGGGGCGTATCTCGCGGGAAACCGGTGAAGCAGAGATCAAGCTGTCAGAGATACCCGAGGATGATCCCGGTTACGATGGAGATGCCTTTGCCCGGGATTATGCCGTTGCCACCAATCCGAGAATGTACGTGGAAAATTGCGGCTGACGCCTGTTTGATAAGGATCGTGATCGGAGGATAGGCCGATGGCCAATTATGTAAAGATAAGTACCATTGGAGCGCCGCTGATACAGGTGAAGGCGGATATGAATTATCAATCGGCTGTTGAAAAGGTCATCGGCCATTGGCAGGCGGAATTAGATCAGGTGCTGCCTGATGCTCCGGATTTGATAGTCCTGCCCGAAGTTTGTGACAGACCTATCGGCTATCCCCGGGAAAAGGTGCTGGAATATTACCGGGAGCGCGGCAATGCTGTTCGGGATTTTTTTGCGACCAGTGCCCGCAAGCACAGCTGTTATATAACGTACCCGGCCATTCGTGTAATGGCGGATGGAACCCTGCGTAACTCTATCACGCTTATTGGGCGAAGAGGTGAAACGGTAGGGGTTTATAATAAGAACCACCTTGTTATAGAGGAAAACGTTGAAGCCGGGGTTCTTTACGGCAAGGATGCACCGCTGCTGGAGTGTGATTTCGGCAAAGTAGCCTGTGCCGTCTGCTTTGATCTGAACTTCGACGAATTACGCTTGAAATACGTAAAAGCCAGGCCGGATCTGCTCCTCTTCTGCTCAATGTATCACGGCGGGCTTATGCAGAATTACTGGGCATACTCCTGCAGAACCCATTTTGTCGGAGCTATCGGGCGTAAAGAGAGCACCGTAATCTCACCGGTAGGGCAGGTGCTGGCGGCTTCTACCGATTATTTTGACTTTGTTACGACTGTTGTTAATCTGGATTGTTGCGTAGCGCATCTCGATTATAACTGGGACAGATTTAAAGCTGCCAAGGCGAAATACGGCGTCGGATTTAAATGGAGCGATCCGGGCTATCTCGGTTCGGTATTGATCTCCTGCGAAATGCCGGGGCTTACCATCCGGGAAATAATGGAAGAGTTCGGGATAGAGCCGCTGGATGATTATATGGCTAGGGCATTGGCTCACAGGCATATACCCGGGCATATAGAGCCTTGAACAGCAGGACGGAAGGAGCAAGGGCGAAAAGGGATGAACGGCTCTCTCAGGCGCATTTAAGCAATTATGCAAACAAATAAGCCGGCAGGCAGGAAAATCCGGAGAGAGCGTAGAAGTAATACCATGGAGAAACACTATGTTATAACTTAGTGTTTCAGGTCGGTATATAAATAATTGGTAAAGGAGTCAAGAGAGATGAAATCAAAACAGAGAGGTTTTACGCTTATTGAACTGCTAGTCGTTATAGCAATCATTGCTATCTTGGCAGCTATCCTCTTCCCGGTGTTCGGGAGGGCCAGAGAGAGCGCCAGATCTGCCAATTGCATAAGCAATCTGAAGCAACTGGGTCTTTCTTTTAATATGTATATTCAGGATTATGATGAACAGTTTCCACCTCAGCAGCTTGAAGGTACGGAGATTTACTGGACCGGAATGTTGGTTAAAGGTAAGTATGCAGAAGGAGGCATCTTCTTCTGCCCATCATCAAGCCAGACGAAGGAGAACACCTTTGTGAACCCGGGTAACTATACAATGGATAACTGGCGATGGTCAAGAGTTGATTATGGATACAACTGGCGACACCTCGGCAGCAATGCCAGATACGGCGGCTCAAAATTCGGAGCTTCTGTCTGTATGAGCGATATCGTTAATCCTTCACAAACTATCCTTCTGGTTGATACTTATTATAACGGTAAGAAGACGGGCTGCTGCATGGTCAGCGATTTCTATGAGGCGGGAGGATCGGATTACTATACGGCTCAGGTCGGGCCGCGTCATAGCGGAGCTGCCAATGTGCTGTGGGTTGACGGCAGTGTCAAGGCTATGCCGGTTCCGGGCGCTGATTCCACTGCTCCGACATCTGCCAGCAATCCCTATCTGCACAATCCTTTTAAACCGGGTTGGAGTATAGGCGCAGCTGATAATTACTGGGATAGAAAGTAAGAGCTTGCAACGGCAAAGAGTAATGTTATGTATTGTGCGAGGCTATTGGGCGTAATAGTCAAAACAAAAGCCGGCATCTGGAAGCCGGGAAAGAGGATACATATGCAACTAAGAAGCAAGGTCGGCATTATACGGGTCTTAGCAGCAGTGCTGCTTGCAGCGGCTGTTCCGTTTGCAGCAACTGATGCGGCCGAACGTATCCCGGTAAATCCGTTGCTCTTTGGCAATAACCTGCTCTGCTATAGCGATAACGGTTTTGGTATCTGGGACCCGCAACGACGCTGCCCGGTCGAACCTATGCTTGATTTGGCATGCAAAGCGGGAATAACCTTATGGCGTTATCCCGGCGGATGTATTCTGCATCATTTCCAATGGAAAAGCTTCATAGGACCCTTGCCACGTCCTGCCAATGCTGCGGGAGAGCTGGCAGAAGCAACGCATTGCAAGCGTTTGTTCGGAATAGATGAATTTATGAAAGTCTGCAAGGCTTCGAAGGCGGAAGCCATTATAGGCTTAAGCTATTGGGAAAGCACCCCTGAGGATGCTGCTGCCGAGGTCGAATATTTCAATGGACCGGCGTCTTCGAAGTGGGGAAAAAGGCGCGCGGCCAATGGCCATGCTGAACCTTACGGTGTAAAGTATTGGGAATTCGGTAACGAGACGTATCACGGCGACCATGGCTATGGAGGAAAGACGCCGAGTGTTCAGGAATATTGCGATAAATTTATAGCAGTGAGCAGGGCTATGAAGAAGGTTGATCCTAGTATACGTCTGGGAGCAATCGCAGACGCTCCCTGGATCTGGGATGCTCTGCCGGCTCTGGCGAAGGATGTTGATTTTGTAATAATCCATGCCTATGCAAGCGATCCCGGATATACAAGAGAAGGGAAATATGGTGAGGCAGAGGCAAAGAAAGCCTTTAGTACCATGCTTAGCCAAACTGAGTGGTTTGATACCTATTTTAAAAAGATTATGTATTACATTCAGGAGCATCCTGCTTTCAGTGGGCGGAGAGATCGGATAAAGCTGGGTATCACAGAGTATAACGCCAGTACCTTGGTGGAGAAAGAGCGCCCCTGGAGGTTTACACTGGGAGAGGCGCTGGTAGTAGGCGATTTTTTACGTGTATTCACAGATCCGAGGAATCATATCGGCCTGGCTAATTATTGGAATTTCGCTAATGAGTTTTGGGGTCAGATAGCCGGTTTTGGCCCTGCATATCGTAAGAATCCGGCTCAACTTGTGTTTGAGATATATAAGCAGTACTTCCAGAAGTATTATATCGAGACCGGTGTAATCGGACCGCTACAGGATAAAGAGGTGGATAGTAAGCCTGAAGTAAAACCGATTATGCCTCCGCCGGCTTGCAGTAAAATAGGATTTCAAGTAATCCTGCCCGGCGAGGCCCGACGAGAGGGCAGGCTGTCTTTTAAGAATTTCTGTCTGACAGAAGAGAATAGTCTTACAGGGGAGTTGCCTCTAAACTGGAAGCTTGATCACGTTTCAGGCGAGCGTCTCGGTTCAAAGGGCAGGATGGATTTTTATCTGTCGCAAGCGGATGCCGGAAAAGTTGTTCTGGCCGAGGCTGCGGCGGCTATATCCGGAGAGAGTAAGTACGCTCTTTTTTATGATTACCTGACCAGTGGCATATTGAAGGAAATCCATAGCGATAATTTGCTGAAGAGCGGTGATTTTGAAGGTTCGGAAGCAGGTAAGTATTGGGACTTGCGTGCTCCGAAGGGCGTTAGCATTTCTTTGTCATCAGGAGAAGGCCTTTACTGTTCGACGGCCCTGCGGATGGATTTAAACAGCGAGAGCGATATAAACATTTACCATGGATCTCAAACTTTTACTACATTTCCCGGAACCACCTACGAGCTTACGGCCATGATGCGCTCTGATTTGCCCGAAAAACAAGAAGTGGGGTTATCTGTTCAGGATACAAGAGGCTATCGTACTATGTACCGCATCTCACCCTTTGTGACCGGCAAGTCGGATTGGACGCCGATACGCATGGAGTTTACCACTGCCAGCGATGATGGGGCGAAAAGTTGTGCTGTGTTTTTACGCCATCTGGGCGTAAATGGGAAGCCGGGCAGTATCAGCGGCACGGTTTGGGTTGATGATATTTGCATCCGGCAGATTGGGAATCCTCTGCCGTATCTGGCAGTAAAATATCTTGATGCCGATGATCATATAATCGGGCAGGAGGCTGTCTTTCATCAAAATGTAGCAACCTGGACGCCCGTTACCAGGCGCGGTGTTCGAATAATTACGGCTAACGCAAGCTGCTCTGCAGATGAAAAGAAGATAGGGCTTATCCTGATCAATAAGGATATGGAGCGGTCGCAGCCGGTCCGGATCTGTTTTGATAATGTAGGACGACGTAATTCTTCAAAGGAAACCCTGGTGGCCCTCAAGGGGCTTACCTGTAAAAGATACCTTCCTGTAAAAGCCTCTATTCTTAATGGATCACGTATCGATGCTCTATCCGGGCCCGGTCCGGATGATGTTAATATCCGATCATTTGCTTTGCCTTCCAACGATAATAGAGAGGTTGTTATAAATATGCCGAAGCACTCTTTGATTGCTCTTCTTTTCGAAGCAAACAGCTGTCCGGACAAAGAAGAGGATATCGGCCTGATGTTGAAAAAATAATCCGTGAGAATAAGCCGGCAGGCAGGAAAATCCGGAGAGAGCGTAGAAGTAATACCATGGAGAAACACTATGTTATAACTTAGTGTTTCAGGTCGGTATATAAATAATTGGTAAAGGAGTCAAGAAAGATGAAATCAAAACAGAGAGGTTTTACGCTTATTGAACTGCTAGTCGTTATAGCAATCATTGCTATCTTGGCAGCTATCCTCTTCCCGGTGTTCGGGAGGGCCAGAGAGAATGCCAGAAAGGCGACCTGCCAGAGCAACCTTAAACAGTTGGGGCTGGCCTGGACCATGTATACGCAGGATTGGGATTCATGCATGCCTCTGCAAAAGGATTATTATAATAAGCTGTCCAGATATGTGGGCCTCAAAGGTAATGAGAGCGATTATTATGATTACACCAATATGAACGGCAAACTTTTTCATTGCCCCAGCGACAGCGGCAACGCGCAAGGTCGTCCTTATTCCTACGGAGTAAACAGTTATGTTTATCAGCGACGTCTTTCTGCTGATCCCTGGCTTCAAAATCGTACGACACCGTTAATGCTCGATGATGTGACTAATGCAGGCGAGAAGGTTTTGATGACGGATAATGACGGCAATACCATCGCCTGTGTCGGCAATGAGGTCAACAGGCATGGCGATGGCGCCAACATGCTCTTCTTCGATGGCCATGTAGCTTGGAAGAAAGCCGGCTGGCTAAAGATTGATGAAGCCAAGTATAAATTCATTTATTGATTTGCAGCCGGTCGATATGAACGATATTCATATCCTGATTATGGTGCGAAGGAAGGTGGGGTCTATGAAGAGAAGAGATCTGGTTGGTCTTTATCTACTGTTGGTGTTGGTCTGGAGCGTTCTTTCCGTTTCGGGTGTGGTGGCGGCACAGGAGAAGGGGAATCTCTTGCTTAACGGCGGTTTTGAGACACCTGTCAGCGTGGAGGAATGGAAGCTCTACGGAAACAGCATACCGGTGGTTCAGAATCTGGTGAAGTATTCGGGCGAATATGCCGTTCGATTGGAGAAGGATGGCCCTAAGAGTCTCAATGGCGGTCTGGTATCCGGAAGCAGGAACAGGATCAAGATCGAACCGGGCTGCCGGTATGTCTTCAGCCTTTGGATCAAGTGCGCTCCGGGAGCTGATGTAAGCATTCGTCTGGCGGAATATTCTCCTGAAGGCGAGTGGCTGCAGCGCTATTATGCCGTTGGGAAGAGCAATGCGGCGGAATGGAGGGAGATAAAGGGCGATTATATGCCGACAGACCCCGAGGTTGCTGCCGTGGCTGTGGATATCAGGAGCGATGGCGGACCGGTTTTTATTGATGATATATCCTTGATTCAGACAGAGAAGGCCGGCCAGATACCGGAAGGCGATAATCTGATCAGCAATCCTGGGTTTGAGGAGGGAGGCTGCGCCACCGGCTGGCTGCTATATCAATCGGTTGATGGCAACTCGGTTCCGGAGGCCCCGGCCGGCGCCGGCCGCTCTGCAGGCAGGGGACTTAAGGTGACGCCCGCTGGTTTGGGAGCCAAGTCTTCTCTGAACGCTATCAAACCGGGCAGGCGGTATCTCCTTTCTCTCTGGATAAGAACCGGAGGGACCGGCCGGGTAGAGGCCAGATTATCGAAATTCAATTCCGATAAGGGCTGGTTGAAAGATCGTGGGATTTTAATAGGAACAAACAGCACCAGTAAGTGGCAGAAGGTTTCCTGCATCTTTTCTCCCAGGTCTGATGAATTCTTTGCTACCGTTGAAATCGTATCGCGTGGCGGTGTAGCCTTTGCTGATGATATCTCGTTTTATTTGCTTGCTGCTGAAGGTTCGGCCTCCAGTTCGGCGGCAACGCCGGCCGGAACTGTGCCTGCCGTGGCGCCGGAACGATTTGTTGCTATAAATTTGGTTCCTTATGCTAACATGGGGTTTAAGGATGAGGTGGCCGATGATGGAAAAGGCGGCTGGACGGATCAGGGGCTGAATGATTTGCGCTGGTTCAAGAGCGGCAGGCTGTTATGCGACGGCGTCCCTTTTGAAATAATAGATCCTGAGCGCAATGACAATCGAAGCTGTCTTGTCCTGAGAGGGAAAGAGCGTCCGTCCTTTCCCTCTCAAATTAATGGGATCAGAGTAAATGAAAAGATAGGCCGGTTATATTTTCTACATGCGGCCGGATGGGCTGAAGAGGGTTCCGGCGAGATCGGCAGAGCTGTCATAAATTATCAGGGCCGGCGGCAGGAAAGTATCCGGTTCAGTAACGGCAGAAATATAGGTGATTGGTGGTCTCCGGGCGATCTGCCCGAGGCCCGGCTGGGCTGGACAGGGAGAAATCCCGTATCCGGCAAGATAGGCGTCTGGGTATATGCCTGGAATAATCCTTATCCTGATGAAAAAATCGATGCGATCGATTTGATTTCCGACGGCACCGGCGGTGTCTATGGATTAATTGCCTTAACCGGTGAGAGAGCTGTGAAGATGGCGGCTTTGCAATCTGATATCGAGCAAACCGCTAAAGAAGATATGCGATTATCCGTTACTACAAGTAAGAAGCTTTTCTATCTGGACGAAACCGTTAGAGTGCAGCTGACTGCAAGCAAGGGCTTATCTGATCGACATAAGCTAGAGGCTGTGGTGTCTCTGGTGGATTGCGGCACCGGCTGTCCGGTTTTAAAGAAATCGACAGAGATTGTTTTTGCCGGAAGTAAAGAGGCTGCGGCGACGGTCGATATTGATTTGCATCTGCTCAGGGACCTATCTCCCGGGGCATACAGGGTGACCGCCAGTCTTAGCACTAATGGCTCTGCCGCTGAAGTCGTCATTGCTTTTATGGGTGCTCATCCTCCCCAATTGTCCAAGAATAATTTTACCTCTTATCCGGAGCCGATATATGGGACGACTCTTTATCAGGGCAAAGCCTATAACGAAAAAAAGCTCAAAGAGATAAAGAATGCCGGTTTCGATTTTATCAGAGTGGATCTTTACTGGAGGGACCTGGAACCGAAAAGAGGTTGCTATAACTGGGATTCTTTGGATCATCTGATAAGTATGGCCGGCCAGGCCGGTTTGCGATTCGAAATTATGGTGACGGGATGGCATCTGCCGGAATGGCTGGAAGAGAGAATGTTATCGGATGCCGGCGATATCGGTATGACAGCACCTTTATGGGGTAAAAACCGCGAAGCTCTGCCGCAGCTCTGGCGACAAATTGCGGCCAGATACAGAGATAATCCGAATGTGGTTCTTTACAGCCCCACGGCTGGTGCTATCGATGGCCCGTTGCACGGCAGTTTCGACCATCCTTTATGTGCGGCACGCTTTTATGATTACAGCGAGCCGTCACAGAAGGCCTGGCGTGCTTATCTCAGAGATAAACGGGGCATCTCTCTAAAAGAGGCTTCCGAGCTGTACGGAAAGCGGTTCGACTCCTGGGAAGAGGTTCTTCAACCCACTCAGAGAGAGTATCAGAGCAAAAATCCGCGCCATCCTCTGTGGCTGGCCTTTCTGGATTTTCGGATTTATTCGGTTGAATCGTTGTATGAGGAAATGTGGCAATCTGTCCGGCAGGCAGATTCCCGAACTCCGATCAACGTTAAAATAGGGGGCGGCCTGACGGAGGGAGCGCTCAAAGGCAATAATCTGGCTACGCTGCTGGACCTCTGTGCCAAATATGGGGTTCTTCCGGTGCACACCGGGTTTGAAGGTTCTTCAGCAGCTGTGTTCGGGGCGTTATGCCGTAAGCACGGATTGCAGTTCATGACCGAAGTATCTGAACTGGGGCCGGGCAAGGATACCAGCAATCGAGCTTTATCGCATGCTCTGGGAGAAGGTGCCCTGGGTGTATCGTATGTCATATGGGAGAGGGGTTTGCATGGCAGTGAATGGCCTCTTTTCAAGCCATATTACAAAAGGCTTAAAGGAGCGGCACGCCAGCCTGATAACCTGGTTCTGGCCTGGCTCAGCCAGGCTGCCATATACGATGAGAAGAATTTTCACCGTTTTGCCGGTGGCCAGGGATACCTGTTGAAACTGCTCCAGGAGGCCGGATACCAGCCCTCATTTCTGACTGCTCTGCCGGATAGGCTGCCTCAGGGGCAGGTATATATGGATTTAAACTCTCCCTTTATAAGCAGGAGAGATCTGCAGAAGATCAAGACAGCGACAGCCGGCGGCTGCAAGTATATTCTTAATGCTTTCAGTGCCGTGCAGGGCGAAGAGAGGTTTTCTGCTGAAGAGCTTATAAAGGGCGGCATCGGCACAATTGCCTGCAGAAGGTGGACTAAGGGCCAGGGGCTGCTTCTGATCGATACGCCTCTATCAGAGAGGATATTTCCCGGCGATGAGAATGGATTGCAGGATCTGGATAGATTGCTATCGGATAATGGCGTAAAGCGTAATATTACAGTCCGTCCTTTCGGTGTGGAAAGAACCCTTCTGAGAAAGGATGATAATTACTATCTGCTCTTGAGCAATCATCTTGACCACCGTGTCACGGCTGAAGTTGATTTCACCGTCTGGGCCGGCAAGGAGGCTGTCGGTATCGAGGTTCTGTTGGGCGGGGAGCTCAACAGAAGAGGCATAAATTCGTTGGCGGTAGAGATGGAGGCTTATGACCTGGCGATAATAATGCTATCCGGAGAGAGAAAGTCCGGGGCAGCAAAGTGAGGGACCGGTAATGAGAAAAATATGGAGTGGTATGCTTGTCGTTTTGCTGCTCTCTATTGTTGCTGCAGGTTGCGGCAGGCAGGCTGACAAAAGGGTGGTTATTACCTTTGCCAGTGCGGAGGCGGGAGCAGAGCAGATTGCCATCATGCAAAAGATCATCGGCAGGTTCGAGAAGGCGCATCCTGGCATAAAGGTAAAATTGGATTGGGGGACTACCCAGCAAAAGATATTGACGCAGATCGCCGGAGGCAATCCGCCGGATGTTTTTATGTGGTGGAGCGGAATTACCGATCTGGCGAAGAGAGATGTCCTGCTCCCTTTGAATCGGTTTGTAAACCGAGAAGGGATAGATATGGAGCAATATTACAAATGCCTGGTCGATTACTATACGTTTGACGGCCGGCTTTATGCTTTCCCGATGCAATTAAAAACCAATTGTATTATTTACAATAAAGATATTTTCGATAAAGCAAAGGTAGCTTATCCGCAGGAGAACTGGACATGGGATGATTACTGCAGAATTGCTGAAAAACTCACAGGCGATTCTGATAATGATGGAATACGAGACAGATTTGGAGCCAGCACCGTTCTTTGGTTTGAATGGCTGCTCTGGAGCGGCTGCAGCGTGCTGGACAATGACGGTAAGAAGTGTATTCTTGACAGCGATCCCCACGTCAGAAAGGTGCTTCCCATCTTGTATAAGTTTAACAAGGATATCTGTCCTACACCAGCTGAAGCCTCGGCCTTTACCGGCAGCGGCGCAGCGGGCGCTCAGGGCTTTTTGAGCCAGCGGGTGGCCATGCAGGTAGCCCCTGCCTTTATGCTGTCTGCTCTGATGCCGGTGAAGAATTTCAGGTGGGACATAGCACCGTTGCCTCAAGGGCCGTTGGGAGAAAACATCCATACCTTTGACGATGCCGGCCTCTGTATACCCCGGACGATAAAGCATCCCGAGGAAGCCTTTAAGTTTGTAGCTTTTTATTGTAATGAAGAGAACCAGAAGCTTCTGGGAACAAGCCGGAACGGCATTCCCGCCAACAGGAAGGCTGCTGAGGCAACCTATGCGATATCTTCGCCGGTGCAGCTCTATTACTATCTGAAAGAGGCAGATAAAGCAGATACTCCGCTTATGCCCAGAATCAGAAATTATATGGAGATTATCAAGCCGCTTTGCGATCAGATGGATCTCTTCTTCCTTGGCCGGACCGATCTGGAGAGCGCTCTGAGGGTCTCTTCAGCCGGAATACGCAGCAAATTACAGAAGCATTAGAAAGGAAGTAAATATGAAACCCGGAATAATCTTTATGCCTCATGCCAATTTGCAATATTCGCAATTGCCGCCGCAGCGACGAGGCTGGGTGGCCCGCGAAACTTACGGCAGAATATTCGATCTGGCGGAGATGCTGGATATCCGGTTGGCTTTTGAGGCTTCCGGCGAGACACTGGAGATTATGGCTTCTGAAGCGCCGGAAACGCTTGAAAAACTTATTGCCGGCGTGAATGCCGGACGCATAGAACCGGTGGCTTCTCCACAGACTCACATAATGATTCCCAATGTAGGACGGGAACTGGGGCTCAATTCGTTATTGGATGGGCTGAATACATGGGAGCGATTTACCGGTGTACGTCCGGTTACCGGGTGGAATCCGGAGTGTGGCTGGACCCATTACGTTCCGGATATTTTTAGGGAAGCCGGCTTCGAGATACTGATAGCCGATGCGGATTCTTATCTTCTATCCACCGTTAAGGGCCTACGGGAGGCTACCGGTCTGAGATTCGATGTCAGGGGGCATAGCAATAAGAACGCTCTCTTCAGGATAGAGGACGAGATTGCCGGCCATCCGGAGATACTCCAGGCTCTCTTCAAACCCAACCATCTTGAAAATGGGCTCAAAGTTATTTTGCGATCCGACATGCTCTGCAATATCATTCTCTGGTATCTGATGGGGGCTACCGAAGGCAATCGCCAGACACCGGTTGCTATTGAGGAAGTTAAGGAATTGCTGGTCCGATGGCAGGGCAGAATGCCTGATAAAGGGTTCCTGATGCCTTATGCCGAGGATGCCGAATATATAGGCACTACAGCCTATTTCTTTGTCAAGCAGTACGGCCTGGCCCGCTTCTTTGAACCGGCACCGGAGAGTGCCGAGCGTTTTGAGGAAGTGCTGCAGCTGGCTCTAAACCTGGGTTTTGAGTTCATCCTTCCTCGGGAGACACCGGATAGATACGGAGTGGTTGAGACCCGAGGCTTTGGGCAAGTGGAGAGCGGTTGTGCCTGGCATGGTGGAACCGCTAGGGCTTGGGCCAATACGGCGTACTCTCGCATTCTGGACCCGGTCTGCCGGACTATTTACGAAGGGTTACAGGCTGTTGCATCTGAGGCGGGCCTCAATGATCTGCGCGGCAACGCAACCTCCAAATGTATTCTGCAGTCGATCACCACGGCCTATGTCAGCGATTCCCGCTGGCCCCCGGCCCCGACTTCCCCGGGGCGCTTCAATGTCGAAGAGGCTTTGAACGCTCTGGAGCAGGCTAATGAGAGCATGTCCCGGTTGATGGCAGAATGCGGACTTGCCGATCAGAAGGCATTGTATTCGCCTGAATTGATGGCTACACAGATAGCGGCGGTACGGGATGAACTGATGTCTTTGAACTATTTTGGGGAGGATAAAGAGTGAAGCTGGGGAACGCATGCTGGGGATACCGTGAAATGGACCTGGATGATTATATGCGAGCTACCGTCGGGATGGGCCTGAAGTATATAGAACTCTCCTGCGAAAATGATTATGCCTATCTGAGCGGCGCTTCTACGGTGTCTGAGATAGAGGCCGTCAGGAGGAAATTATCCGGATATGGACTTGTTTGTGAAGCTGTAGCGGCCGGCAATGATTTTTCCGTGCCGGATTATCATAGCGAACTAGCGCGAGTTAAACGAGCGATCGATGTCTGTGCTCGTTTGGGAGCCGTATATCTGCGGATTTTTGCCGGCTTTTGCAAAGAGGAAGAAATAACTGATGATCTCTGGCGGCAGGTAGTAGGGTGTTTGCAGGCAGCCGGTTCATATGCTCACAAAAGAGGAGTGATTCTGGCGGTAGAAGTGCATGGAGGCATAACTCCGGCTGAGGAAGGCCGGCATTTTCACCGGTTCGGCAGCCTGACCACCACAGGAGAGCGGTTGTCGAAATTGATTGATGAGACAGAGTGTCCAGCTGTCCGAGCGCTCTATGACCCAGCCAATTTTCTAGCTTACGGAGGGCTGCAGCCGCAGGCGGAATATCCTCTTATTGAGGCACAGACGGCTTATGTTCATCTTAAGGACTATCGGCTGAGTGACGGCTGTTATGAATGTGTTGCCTGCGGCGACGGCCAGGTGAACTGGCAGGCCGTCATGGCGCAGTTATCGGCTTTTCAGGGAACAGTATATATTGAGTATGAACAGGCTGAGGATATCGTTTCCGGGACCGAAAGGTCGCTGAACTTTATCAAGAGGTTTATATAGGGATGGCTGACACCGTATCCGGGGGTGAGCCGGAAGAGGAAAATCGGGTAAAGCTGCAAGCCGTAACCATCCAGCTTACACGGCGATGCAATCTGCATTGCCGAATGTGCGGCCAGTGGGGCGAGAAGGGGTATCAGCATAGCTGCCGCGACCAATATGAGATGGATCTATCCCGGTGGCTGCTCGTAGCAGATCGATTAGCTCCGCTGAAGCCGTATATTACTATTTGGGGCGGAGAGCCGCTGCTGGTTCCCTGGCTGGGAGATTTTTGCTGTCATCTGGCTGAGCTGGGATTACAGCAGAGCCTGGTCACCAATGGTGTGCTTTTAAAGGGATGCGTTCATTCTCTGAAAGGCCTGTTCGAATGGATTTACATCTCTCTTGACGGCCCGCCGGAAATCCATGATCTTATCAGAGGGGTGAATGGTACCTTTGCTCGAATAGAAGATGGTATACAGAGAATACGGCAGGAATTTCCACATCAAAAGCTGGCAGTGATGACCACTCTTCTGCCTGAGAATATGGGCCGGCTTGGAGAGTTAGCCGTATATCTGAGGAAGTGGGGTATGCAAGATTGGCTGCTGAGCCCGCAGATATTTCTCAGCCGTGAGCAGCTGCAATTGTATTCAGAGTGGTTATCAAGCTGCGGCATAAGAGAGAATACCGGAGCAAGCTGGCTGGCTGAATTCTCTTGCGGATATGGGGGGGAGATGGCTGAAAGTGTTGAAAGGTTGATGGCGGATTATCCTGACTTGCGGTTACGCCTGAGTGCCGACAGCATGCAGTCGGAACAGCTGTTGCCCTGGTATGATGACCCGGAGGCGGATATTCTGCCGCTAAGCTGTCGTGCGCCCTGGCATCGTCTTTCTATCCGCAGCGATGGAAGCACTTCTTTCTGTCTTGACGTCAGTGACGGTTCGCTGGGAAGCGTTTTGGAGAAGGGCATAGAAGAGATTTTCCAAGGCCCTGAAGCCGATCGATTTCGGAAAGAGATAGGGTTGGCAGGGAACCCTGCCTGTAAGCGGTGTGTCTGGCGTTGGCGGCGCGATTACAGCTATAGCGGCAAGGCTTGAAAGAGGTTGTTGTTTCAGTATGGAGATGAGATTATGAGTAGCAGTTTTAAAAGAGCTAAAGCGATTGTTTTTGAGCGTCCGTATAAAGCAACGGTAAAGAGCATCCGCTTGCCAGCGGTGGACGATGAGACTATAGTAGTAAAAACTTCCTTCAGCGGTGTATCCTTAGGTACGGAGATGAAGCTCTATCGCGGGCAGTCCATAGATAAAGGCAGTGAAATATGGTATCCCATGATCCCCGGTTACGAGCAGGTGGGACAGATAGTATATGTAGGTGATCGAGTCAGGCCGCAGGACGCCGGTTATCTGCCTCGTATAGGTGACAGAGTCATGGCCAACGAAATCAGGTATTTCCCTGATTATTGCCATGCCTGGGGAGGGCAGGTAAGTCTGTCTATCAAAAATCCAACCGTTGCCGATAGTGTCGGCGATGCTCTGGCCAAAATACCGGATGAAATCAGCGATGAAGAGGCTGTGGCAGCCTATATCCCCAGTGTGGCGTTAAAGGGGATCAAGCGCCTGCGCCCGGCTGATGGTGAAACTATACTGGTGACAGGTTGCGGTCAAATGGGATTGGCGGCCGTTCAGCTTATAAAGATATATGCCGATTGCCGGGTAATTGCCATGGATTGCCGCCATATCAGGGCGGAGCGTGCACGGCCCTATGCCGATTATGTAATAGATTCCTCTTCTACCGATTCTGTTGAAGCTGTCCGGGAGATTACCGGCGGGTATGGGGTTGATGCCGTTATGGAGTGCTCGGGCGATTCTGATATTATCAACACTCTGAATTGTTACGTGAAATCAGGAGGCTGGACGGATGCTGAGCCACCGGTACGTATTCACCTGCAGGGAGATTATCCGCACCCCATTATCTTAACACCTTACCAGAAATGGTTTGTGACCAATGCCACTATTACCATGAGCTGTGCCAACGGTCCCGGCCATAAGACAGAGGTGCTCTCTTTGATAGCTTCAGGAAAGCTGAAGGTGGATTTCTCACCTGTTTATGATGTTAATGATGCTCCCCGGGCTTATGAGGAAATAGATCGAAACTACTATGACATGGTCAAACCTGTTTTCTGCTGGTAAACTTATGGGAACACACCCCGATTAATTTGAGCAACTGTAATAACATAGAATAATAGAGCGATCGGTAAGGAGCAGAGGCCATGTCTCTGGGCATAGGCATCAGGCTTATGCTGCACAAAGCCCTGTCTCGTTTGCAAAACGGGCGAAC
Organism: bacterium; assembly: GCA_028685295.1. Classification (GTDB taxonomy): domain Bacteria; phylum UBP13; class UBA5359; order UBA5359; family UBA5359; genus UBA5359. Next base: position 620 of record JAQUEL010000039.1, on the reverse strand, counting down.
GCACTATATATTTGTATTTAAATTACGTGTTTAGCGAAGTCTTTATTACGATAAAGATAGATGGATTGCTTGCTTAAAAGATACAGGAGCGTGAAGACGATGACCATTAAAAATGAAAACGACCTTAGAAGCGTGTTGGATAGAGCCATAAGTCAGGTGCGGATAATCGATATTCACACCCATACCTATCCTGTCGATTTCGGCAAGCTGTTGCTCTGGGGCATAGATGAATTACTGACCTATCACTATCTGGCAGCTGAAACGCTGCGTTGGACGGATATGCCCTACAGTACCTATTGGGCTATGACCAAGCGTGAACAGGCCGATCTCATCTGGCAGACGCTGTTTATAGATAATACTCCTTACAGTGAGGCCTGCCGGGGCGTGTTGACCGTGCTGGAGAAGCTGGGTTTGGATACGGGTAGGCGTGACCTAGAAGCCTATAGACGTTATTTTGCCGCCATGAAGGTAGAGGATTACATAGATAAAGTGTTTGAAACGTCCGGCGTTGAGGAGATCGTTATGACCAACGATCCCTTTGATGATCTGGAGCGCCCCGTCTGGGAGCAAGGCGGCGGTAAGGCGGATCCCCGTTTCAAGGCGGCGCTGCGGGTGGACGC
>JAQUEL010000106.1 GCA_028685295.1 bacterium | reverse complement strand
CCATGTCAACCGAGGAAGATAAAAATTTCCACAGATTACTAATGGGACATTTTCATAAGTTAATTTGCACCCTAAAAAGGGACATTTTCATAAGTTATTGACACCTCCAGTCCGCGGATAAAGAAGCAATAATAATTATTTACCGACAGCTTCTCCCAGTCTTTTTCCGGCATCAAAACAGGCTATAAGCTCATCCTCATCCGGGCGCCATTTAACAGATAATCCAGGTTCAAAAATCTCCATCCCCCCTGCCCCCAAAATTTCCTCAATCTCTTTGACTGCACCACCGCCCCAACCATAAGAGCCAAAAGCCAGCCCCTTGCGTCCAACCGGGCGTAAGCCTTTGATTTCATGCAAGAGGGGCATCACCGTAGGCAAAACACCGTTATTGATGGTGCTGGAGCCGATAACAACCGCAGCAGCATCCAGTATATCACGCATGACGTCGCTATGATCGGAAAGGCCCAGTTTATAATGTCTGACATCGGCTCCTGCGCTCTCGATACCTTCAGTCAGAGCCAGGGCCATAGCCTCAGTGCTCTGCCACATTGTATCATAAGCCACTACAATACTTTTCTTCGTCCCCTGTGCAGACCAGCGCAGGTAAGACTCCACTATCTGCATCGGTTCGTATCTCCATATCAGGCCATGGCTGGGAGCTATTATTTTGATGGGAATATTCAACTGCTGAATTTCGGCTATCTTTTTAAGCACCAGCTTGCTGTAGGGCAGCAGGATATTGGCATAATATTTGGCCGCTTCCTCCATTAAATACCCTTGATCAACCTCATCGGCAAAACGAAAACCGCCGGCCATATGCTGGCCGAAGGCATCATTAGGCATAAGCAGCGCCTGGTCCGGTAGATAGGAGAACATGCTCTCCGGCCAATGCAGCATGGGAGCTTCGATAAAGGTAAGCTTGCGCCCTCCAAAATCAAGTGTGTCGCCCGTTCTAACTGACTTCGCTACATGCACATCAGGATAGTAGGAGGATATGACCCCTACTGCTTTAGCGGTTGAATAAATTTTTGCATGAGAAGCTATTTGGGATATCATTGGAAGTGCCCCGGAATGATCAGGTTCCACATGATTGACTACAATATAATCGATATCGGAAGGGTTGATTACACGGCTGATGCGCTCCAGCATTTCATCTGCAAAGGGAGCGTAAACCGTATCCACCAGCACATTCTTTTCTCCCTTCAGAAGATAGGCATTATAGGTAGTGCCGCGATGCGTAGAATAGGAATGCCCGTGAAAACTGCGACAGTTCCAGTCTACGGCCCCAACCCAGTATACATTATCCGCTATCTTTACAGGCTCAAACATTAAAACTCTCCTCCTTATCTTTATAAATCAAGCGCTAGGGCATAGAAGCAGAGAGAATGCCGATTCATGCAGTCATTCAAATACTATTAATTTTACAAGCAAATACTTATTCCTGCCATGACTGATATTTAGTCAAAGATTACTCGGCCAAAGCTTTGCGGTATATGGAAATTGATCTTTCCGGGTGGAGACCAAGCACTGTATTCATCCACTTCTCTGGCTCTATCGATGCGATAAAGATTGAGCCTCCATTCATCACCGGGAAGAGGCGGGATGTTGTGAGCCATATAAATACTTTTGAAAGGAATGGCAAGCTCTACGGACCAGTATTCATCCTTTAGATTTCGCTTGTTGATTTCACCCTTAATATATACGGCCGTCTCCAATCCTTTACAGTTCCACTGATCCAGTACCTCAACATGTCCTCTCAAATCGTTCAATACAACCAGATCGTAGATGACATTGAGCGGACTGACCTCTATTTCATAATAGGAATTGATTTCCTGCCGGGGACTGAAGAAAACTTCCACCACTTCTTCTCTGCATATGGGATCATCCCGCTCCGCCATAGTGCCCCAGATATCGTTATCCTTGCACCAGAAGCTGATGTAGAGCTTCTCATCGTCCCAAAGCATCCCGGCAGTAGTCTGCTGTAACGGCTTACCGCCATCATCTGCCAGTAATAGTTCGATAGGCTCGGCCTCTTGCCAGGCCGGCTCATCCAGCCTGCCGTCAATGGTTATGCTTCCATTGAGGCGCTTGATCCTGTAGACCGGTAAATCCTGCATAATTACCTCTCTCTCAATCCTCTATCGTGTTTATATTTGTTATAGAAATTGCGGTGTCGCTCCAGCATCTCGCCCTTACCGGGCTCTGCCGGCCATAGAGCAATTGCCTTGCCGTAACGCATTGCGCCGGAAAGATTATCATAAATTGAACGATTCTCCCGCCCTAAATCCTTGATCAGTTCCTTGACCCTGGCCCGCTGCGTCTCCTTACAGACAGGACAGCCTGCTTGTAACGGTATGATTTCCTTGAAAATATTCGATGCTTTGATAGTACTCTCACGGAAATAAGCCAGCGGCCTGATTACCGTTATGCCGGTACGCTCCATCAGAGAAACCGGCTCAAAGACCTTGATCTGACCGGAGTAGAGTATGCTCATTAAAAAAGTCTCCACGGCATCATCATGGTGATGTGCTAAAGCCAGCTTGTTAAAACCCTTTTCAGCAGCATAACGGCAAAGGGCGCCGCGACGGAAATAGGCGCAAACGGCACACGGACCCTGACGATTACCCTTTCCCAATATATGCCCGGCCATATTCAGATAAAGCAGCTCAAATGGAATCTCGCGAACGCTACAGAAACGATGAAGCGGTGAATAATCCACCGCAGCAAAGCCCACATCCAGAGTAACGGCGGCTATTTCAAAAGGCATAGGAGCATAGCGTCGGGCAGCCGACAGTAGATGCGTAAGATAGAGACTATCCTTGCCGCCGGAAAGTCCGATAAGCACCCTGTCGCCTTTGTCGAGCATATCAAATTCTATGATCGCCCTCCAAAGGCGCCTGGCTTCGTTGCGGGATAAAGGCTGCAATTAACCGACCTCTACTTCTTCTGCATATGAGCGTCAAGTATCCCGGCAACACTCATGAGCCCGCCTTTATATGCCAGGCTTAAAGGTGTTTCGCCGCTGTTATCAGAAATATCGATTGAAGCCCCATTATCCAACAAAGATTTCACTATTGCGCAGTGCCCCTTGCTGGCAGCATAATGCAAAGGGGTCCAGCCTTTTTTATCAGTAGCGTCAAGATTCACCCCGCTTTGGCATAAGAGTTCCACCACATTTATATGCCCCCAACTAGCTGCCTCATGAAGAGGAGTATAACCTAGTTCATCCGAGGCCTCTAAATCAGCGTCCGCTTCAATCAATAGCAGACATATATCGACATTGCCATTATTGGCAGCAACATGAAGCGGTGTCCACCCCATCTTATCCTGAGCATTGATATCACTCTTATTCTCAAGCAGAAGTTTCACTGTTTCGAGATCGCCGACAGAAGAGGCTTCATGCAATGGCGTTGAATTATAACCATCGCTGTTTCTTAGATTTGCTATTGCAGGATCAGCTATTAGCAAGTTTCTTATATGCAGCCGATCGCCCTTTTTTATTGCAGAAAATATACTCATACCATACCCCTCCTGAATAATCCCTTAAATGATCGAAGCATGCCTGAAGTAACGAATAATTATGATGATTTACGCATAAGAAACAAAAGAGTGCAAATGTTATAGATGCGCCAGAAAAGCTTACCGGCAACGCAAGCAGTTATTGCGGTCGCTCGATTCGGTTCTGATGAAATTTTCTCAGGCACCATTATTACACTCCCCATGGATTAAGTGCACAGCATGATGAACTAATATTGATTATACAATTTTCATGCTATTAAAGCAACTTACAGGGCTTGCATAGCACATCTGAATGCTTCTAACGGTAACCTTGCCAAGCGTTGCATTCTCTTTTATTCAGCTGCACCCAGAGCCTTCACACTATTCCTCATGCATGCAATATCTTCTGCCTCCAATACGGTATCACCAATTAATACGTTTTCCAAAGCATCTTTCGCCCGTCACACTGTATAACGAACAAAATCAATGCCAGATTGCGATATTGCCGAACAATTACCGGCACTAAGAACAACGGAAAGCGCCGGGCTACATATCCCGGCGCCTTCCGCTCATTTTTATCGAAAGAGCTTTCGCTCTTATTTCTCGAGCCACTCGGTATGGAAGACTCCCTCTTTATCTATTCTGTTGTAGGTATGAGCGCCAAAGTAATCTCGTTGAGCCTGAATCAGGTTGGCTGACAATCTGTCGCGTCTGTAGCTGTCATAATATGACAGAGCGGAGCTGAAGGCCGGGACGGGAATTC
>JAQUEL010000038.1 GCA_028685295.1 bacterium | reverse complement strand
TGCCCGCTGCCGGTGCAGCTGACGCTGACTACCCTCTCCCTCATCCACTGGTACACCGGCCCCAGGCTGTGGGTTGAATAGGTGCAGCCGTCGATGCCGGTCTGCCAGGTGCGCCGCCAGGGAGTGGTCTCGTTCAACTCCTTCAATTCGTGGATATAGGCACCCTCGCCAAAGTACATAGTGCCGAAGAGCCCTCTTCGGGCTATCTCACGCACCAGAACATTGGGTCGCATATAGCAGTAGTTCTCGGCCATCATATACTTGGCACTGCTCTTTTTGCACACTTGTACCAGTCTTCGGGCCTCCTCCAGCGAGATGGCGGCAGGCACTTCGCTAATGACGTGGATACCGCGCTCCAGGGCCATAACGCTCTGCGGCACGTGCAGCGGCATCGGCGTGCCGATGACCACCATGTCGATGCCGGATTTATCCAGCATCTCCTCACAGTCCGTATAGACCCTGGAGACACCGATCTCCGCTGCCGTCTGCCGGATGCCCTCCTCGTTCAAATCGCACAGCGCTTCCAGTTGCGTCTGAGGGTTGTGGATAAAGGCGCTGAAAAAGCTCCGTCCGCGTCCGGCTGCTCCGACAATGCCTACTTTTAAAATTCTCATAGCCTTACTCTCCATTATATCCCTGTTTGGTCCATATTTCACGGGCGTGGGCCAGGGCCTCCGGCGAGGGCTCAACCAGGCCGCGGATAGACGGCGGCGGCTGGCCGGAACCGGCGTCCTCGGGAAAGGGCGACCAGTGATCATTCTCATAGGCACTGAGCACGGCTTCGTCACGAAAATCGGGAATTCGGAAGGGTGCTCCATCCTGCAGGCAGGACCGCCAGCCTAGGATGCCGACTGCGGACATGGCTACCCCGCGATAAACATCCAGATACGGCGGTTCTCCGCTGCGGATGGCCCGGGCAAAGTGGAAGTTCATCCAGAAATCGCCGCCGCCGTGCCCGGCCTGCCGGGCCAAATCCCCGTGCTCCGGCCAGTCCGGCCTGTAGGTAAGATCGTTGGGTTTTCCAGGTTGGCGCAGCCACTCTTCATGATGGATGTGCACAGTGCTCCAGTGATCGGGTGCAGCGGTAGCCATGTAGCCGCACTCTCCGTGGATCTCATACTTTATCCGGTGTATCGAACTGAGCATCAGGCCCCAGAGGCGGAAGACGGCGCCGTTGTCCATGCGCACCAGGATAATGCTGCCAAGGTCGGACATCTTCAAGGTATGCGGGCTCTGCATACCTTCCTCGACGACAGACAGGGCGTTGACGTTGGCCGGCATGGTGTCGGTAATGAACATCAACGGCGCCAGTGCATGCGAGCAGTAGTAAGTACTGGGGCACCAGTTGCGCCAGTGCATGCTTCCCGGGGAGATGGATAAACGCTTGTCTTCCTCCATGGCATGATTATATTCTCCCTCGGCATAGCGCACGTCGCCTATCTCTCCAGTTAGGTAAAGGCGGCGCAACTCCTGACAGGCGGCGGAATAGGGGTAGTTCTCGGCAAACATATAGGTCTTGCCACTTTGCTTTACCGCCCGGCAAAGCGCCACTCCCTCTGCCATGGTCTTGCAGGCAGCTGTCTCGCTCATTACGTGCTTGCCGGCAGCCAGCGCCTTGAGAGCCAGTGGGGCATGCTCATGAAAGTAATTGGCCAGCACCACGGCGTCCATGTCGTGCTCCAGAAAGCGGTCATAGTCAGTGTAGACGGTCACGTCGTAGCGCTGCCCTATCTCCTGCAGCTTCTCCTCTCTGGTGTCACACAGAGCCGTCAGCTTCATGCCAACGGTTTCGGTAGCACCGCTTATAAAGCTGCTGCCTCGTCTGATGCCGACCACGCCGACGCGAATAGGACGCTCTCCTGCCGTATTCCTGTCCATACTTCTATCCTCCTCCTGCTTCAGTCTTTGGCCACCGGGCCCGGGCATTTTTCAGGGTGCGGCCCTGCCGCACCCGGCTGAGCAAGTCCATACCGTTATCATGGAAGATGCGTGCCGTCTCTTCCTCCGCCAGTCCTGTCAGCTCGGCAGCTCGCAGAATGGCCAGCACGATCTCATACGCCATGAAGGTGGCGCGGAAGTTGTCCCCGGCTACCCGGTAGGCACTGGGTGCGTAGCCCTCCGTGACCAGATCCACCCAGTGATCCAGAGCATACATCCGCCGCCCACGCATCATGGCTACCGGAAAATCGGTGGCAAAGAGCAACCGACGGGAATCGATCTCATTCATCAGGATTTGCAGCACGGCCGGCTCCATCACCATGGAGGTATCGAGACAAACGTTCTCCAGGTCACGAACAGCACCTACGGCGGCACGCATCTCGTCCGGATGGTAGCAGCGTCCGCAATGGGCCAGCACCAGGCAGGCGTTAGGGTACTGCTGGGCACAGTCACGCACGCCCTGCTGGATGACGGGATCGGCCAACCGCCCGGAGCGCGGCACGTGCAGCAGCACCACCAGGCCGTGAGCATCGGCCACCTCCATTTCCACCGGACCAATCTGATCTTCCACAGTCACGTCGCCGTAGTCGTCGCCATGCCAGTTCAAAAAGACTTTATAGCCGAAGAAGCCGCCTTCCAGGACAGCCTGCTCCAGTTCCTCCCGCGATGCCAGGCCAAGCCCTGCCAGCAGCAGGGGGAAGACGCCGGGATATGCCCCGGCGGCGGCCGCATAGGCGTTGGAACGAGCCACATCCGCCGACGGTAGCGGCTGGCCGAAGGCCACGGCCCGGTAGGGCCTGTCCGGAAAGAGCCGGCAGCCATCCGCCAGCAAGCGCTCCACCCCGTATTCCACTTCGATCACCATGTAATTGCCTCCGGCGGCGCCTTCCTTCCAGGGCAGTATGCGCCAGTGGTCACGGGTCCAGATATGAGTATGGAAGTCCAGCACTGCCGGCGGCAGCGCCGGCGCTATCCGCTCCCGGTAGAGCGGCAGATCAATAGTCTTGTAGTGTTCTTCGTCGTGCATAAAATATCTCCTCACCGGCGCCCGTGCTCACGGTAATAGGTAAAACCTTCCACCAGGGTCTGCAGGTTCTCCCACGACACCCCGGGCGTGATGCTGCTGGTACATCCCAGCACCAGGCCCGTTTGGGGGCCGTGCTCTACCAGCCAGGCCATCTCCTTCTTAACATCAGCCGGTGTGCCTTGCGGCAGTGTACGAGTAACGGAGACACCGGCGATGATGAAGAGATCGTCGCCGTCTCTAGTCTTCATGCGGCAGATCTTCTCATAATCCATGCCGTCCTCATACTGAAAGCCCTGAAAACCTTTAAGTCCTGCATCCAGCAAACGCGGCACCATCAGGCTCAGGTTGCCGTCGCAGTGCCAGATAAGCTTGACATCCGTCTTGAGCAGCGGCTCCAGACAGCGAGCAAAGTGGGGAAACCACAGCTTGTCCAACCAGGCAATATTGACCAGCGTGCCGCGCGAGTCGGCCATGTCGTGATCAAGCCGATAGAGCGGCGGCAAGCCTCCTTCACGATAGGCCCGGGCTGCGGCACGGTTGTTGAGCAGACAGAGGTCGGCCTGCAAGGAGAAATGACGTTCGATGATCTCCGGGTAGAGGGCAAAGACCATAAAATAAGCCTCATAGCCGTACATGCCGTAATAAAAGCAAGGGAAACGGATGAAGCCGTAGCCGCTCTTGAGCATGTTCGGACCGATGGCTCGCTGGACCTCCGCTTCTCCGGCCAGGATCTCCCGTACCCGGGCATCTTCGTCAAAGTCCCGGAGCGCTGCCTGCAGCCGGAGAAACTCGAACTTTTCCAGGTGCTCTACCGCTGCCTCAGGGGAATCGATGACTATGCCGTCACAGATTATCTCCCGGGCACCGGTGGTGGCTCCACGGGGTTTGTCTCTTTCATAGCCCTGACTGCCCATGGTCAGAGGATTCTCCGGTATCCATTGATCCACCAGGCAAACGCCGGCTTGTTCGAACATCCGGTGGTAGGTGGGAATGGGATTTTGCCGGTAGCTGCCTTCGGGCATCCCGGCCAGCCGGTCTATCATTCGCCATTCCATAGGGTGGAACAGCCAGGTGGGAATGCCCTGTACAGGCTTGCCCAAGATGGTATCCAGCGCCAATTGGGCGCAGTTGCTCAATGCCGTTTGACTCATCGTTAATCCCTCTTGTTGATCTCTATTGATCGATTACGATTGTTATTCTAGAGCCTGATTATCCCTTTGTCAATAGTATTAACGACTATAATCAAATTAAACAATCAGACAATTGCCGGCATATATTGACAGCCCCTGCCAGTATGTATTATCATTATGATCGTAAAAGAGCTTAAACGTTCACATTTCTCTTCAGGAGATGAATTTATGAGCAAGAGTACTTCCTCGTTTCATACTATCCGATTGTCCCTGGCTGATATTGTCGGCAAAGAATACATGAAAGCAGTATGCCAATCGCATTCCTGTCTGTCCGGTGAAGATTGGCAAGTCTTACTGATGAGCGCCTGTCGTCCGGTGGACTGGTACCCGGAGGGGCGGCATCGACGGTTGCTGAAACACCTGCCTCAGGTAGGACAGCGGTTATGCGCCGGCACATCCGTTTCCGCCGCCGGCGTTACCACACAAGCCTTTGCGGACGCCAGTCATTGCGGCATGGCTCCGATAAACGGATACGGCTTCTATCGTATGGGTGAGAACGGCTGCCTTTACCTGCTTACCAAGAGCGAACACTACCATGCACCGCTGGGGCACGCCTTCCCGGGATATGCTCTCCTGGATACCGCCAGACGTCTGGGCATTCCCAATGCCACTCATAATAATACGCGCGGGCATATTACGCGCCTCCTGGAAGAGAGGCTGTTACGTGCTGCCAACGGGCTGCAGATCGACACTTCTCCTGCCTTGGCCCCGATACTGGACGATAAGCGTCTGGATTGCCTCAACCGGGTACTGAACCTGGAAACAGGCAGCCTGGCGGTGGAAGCGGGCCTCAAGATGATGCTGGCCCGGCATTACCGGGTACAGGCAGATTCACCGGAACCGCCGTACCGTGGCCGCACACCTGTCTTTCTGGTAATGGGCAATGACGACAAGGGATTGTTGGCCAACTACCACGGCACCACCATGTTGACTCAGATGCTGCGCGGCATGTGGCCGGATCTTTACGCCGGTTTGGAGGGATTGTCTTTGCTCCGTGCCTGTCCGATCCGGCCCAACTCTATCGAAGACCTGGAGGAGGCCTTTGCCAGATATGAACGCCCGCCGTATAAAATAGCCGGCTTCCTGCACGAGATAGTCATGATGAACTACGGGGCACGACTGCTCAGCCGGGAGTTTCTGCAGCATGCCTACTCCCTCTGTGCCCGCCATGATGTGCCTGTTCTGGTGGATGAGATTCAGTCCTGCCTGTGGGCTCCGGGACTATTCCTCTTTAAGGAATACGATCTCAAACCGTCCTTCGTAGCTCTGGGCAAGGGCTTCCCGGGCGGCGAATACCCGGCCTCGCGCCTACTCTTCAGCACGGCTATGGATAATCTACCGCAGTTCGGCGCCCTGGTGACCAACGGACAGGAGGAACTGGCATCACTGGCTTATCTCATCACCATGCACTGGGCGCTGGTCAATGCCGAAGCTATCCGACGGATCGGGGACAACTACGAAGAGCGTCTGCACGAGCTGGCAGCCCGCTATCCCGGCATCATCGCCGGCATTGCGGGGCAACGGCATCTGTCCGGCATCGAGTTCCATGACCTGGAAACGGCCAGAGCCTTCACCAATGCTCTCAACCGGTCCGGCTTCGATATCAGCGCCCAGACTTACAAGGCTGAGTGCCCTCCGGTGGCACTGACCAAGATTCCTCTGACAGCCTGCACTACCGTAACGGATTTTGTAATAGACCGCATGAGCGGTGTCCTGGATGCGATCGGATGTCCGGGGTAGGCATAAATAGGTAAAATCTGGTATACTGAAGGCTGATATTGAACTATAACGTTCGAAAAGATCATTGAGGGATGTCAATGAAGCCACGCCATCAACAAATTCTGGAGCAGCTGCAACTGGAGCGGGAGGTTTCCGTCCAGGACCTGGCACGGCAATTAAAGGTGTCGCTGATTACCATCCGGCGGGATCTGGAAGAACTGGAGCGTGCCGGTGCGCTCACTCGCACCCACGGTGGTGCCGTCTTTTCCAAAGCCTCCGTTGTCGAATTCGCTTTCCTGGAACGGACTCAGGAGCATACGGCCGAGAAGCAGGCTATAGCCCGCTATCTGGCCAAGGTGGTCCAACCCGGCATGACCGTAGTCCTGGATACGGGCACTACCACCCTGGAGATAGCACGAGCCATCGCCGGCATTCCCAGGCTGCGGGTCATCACTACTTCTCTGGCCATCGCCTCAGCTTTGCATGCCTATGACAACATTGAATTGGTGCTGCCGGGAGGGATCATGCGCCACCATAGCCCCGACCTCTCCGGCCCGCTGACCGAAAAAAACCTGCGGCAATTTCAGGCTGATCTGGCGGTCATCGGGGCGGATGCCGTCACGCCTGAGGGGTTGTACACCTCAGATATGGGCATTGCTCGCATCTCCGGTGCCATGATTGACTGTGCCGGCGAGAGCTGGCTGGTGACGGACAGCAGCAAGTTTTCCTCAAGATCCTTCATCAAATTTGCCGACTGGTCTGCTATTACGCATCTGGTGACCGATGCGGGTATCAAAGCACAGGACCAGGAATGGGCAGCCACCGCCGTGCATGAATTACATGTTGTGTAAGAATGCGGACAGATTGTGGATTTAATGCAGGTTGCACACCTCCCACGGCGCCGAACTGACTTTGAAGCGTTTTTTAGTCAGTACCGGGCACCTTGATGTGGGCAGCTTACCGCTCAATTCGCAGACGAACAAACTCACGCTGACTGTGTCACCTGTAGCCGGGTTGCCGAGCGTCGTTCCCTCCGGCGGGGGCGGGGGTGCCGGCGGTGCTGTTCCGGGAGACGGTGTCTCCGGCGGCGATGTGTCCACCGGCTTGCTGCCGGATGGTTTTCCAGGGTGGGCCGATTTGGCGTTGCTGCCGTTTCCGGGACTTGCACCTCCGCCCGCAGACGGGGCCGGTACGGTCGTGCCGGGAGAGACGTTGCCTGAGCCATGCAGATTACAGAAAGAGGATGGAGCGGCATATGTCAGCATGATATCCCCTGCCTTGCCGGGACAAGAGGAGAGCGCTTTAAGTCCGCTATCCTTGCATATTGCCACCCATATTACATCGTCAGGACGCTTGAACTGCCTGATCTTGCTGCCTCTAAGCACGGAATTCATGGTATTGCGCCAGATATCAGCGGGCAGGCTTCCTCCGACCAGACCGCCCATAGGGCGGTTATCATCGTAGCCGATCCAGACGGCTGCCAGCAATCCGGGCGTATAGCCGATAAACCATGCATCACGGTAGTCGCTGCTGGTGCCGGTCTTGCCGGCGGCGGGACGACCTATGGAGGCACGTCTTCCGGTGCCTCGTGTTATGACGCCTCGCAGTATATCGGTCATAATATAGCAGACTCCGGGATCAAGAACGGATTCCCGGATCAAGGATGTTGAAGCATAAGCCTGAGCGATATGCGGCCCTTTAACACTGATAATGGATGTAGGATGTATCCTGAAGCCGCCATTGTCGAGAGCGGAGTAGGCAGCGGCCATCTCAAGCGGGGTAACCTCTGCCGATCCCAATGCCAGGGATATGCAGGGAGTAAGCCGGGATTCTATTCCCATTTCACTGGCACGGGCAATAACGGATTCCATTCCCAGACGATTGAAAAGATCAACGGATGCCACATTGATAGATCGTTCCAGCGCCTGACGCAGTGTTACCTGTCCGCTGAAAGTGCCGGAATAGTTTCGTGGTTTCCATAGGCGATTACCTGCTCTGTAAGATACCGGCATGTCGTTAAGTATAGTAAGAGGGGAATACCCGTTGGCTATAGCCTCCGTATAGGTGAATATCTTGAAGGCTGATCCCGGTTGGCGATGCGCCTGCCAGACCCTGTTGAACTGTGTTTTGGTATAGTCTCTTCCCCCTACCATAGCCAGAATACGTCCGCTATCCGGGCTTAACACCACTACCGCCCCTTGCAGCTCCTGCCCATAGCCGGATAGTCTCCGGGCCAGGCTTCTTTCCGCACTGCGCTGTATGTGTGGCTCAAGCGTAGTCCGCACTTCAAGGCCGCCGCCGTAAACTTGTTTTGACGGATAATGCCGCAGCAGTTCCTGCAAAACATAATCGACAAAATAAGGAGCATACCTGCTGCGCAGCATCCCCTTCCCGGCTGTCAGGGGCGGCAGAGAAACGGAGGCCATATCTGCTTCATGAAAAGTAATGTATCCTCTTTCTCGCATACGCCGCAGAACAATCTTCTGGCGAAGCAGACATTGCCGACGGTCATTCCAGGGAGAGTATTTAGAGGGTGCCTTTACAAGTCCGGCCAGCATCGCCCCCTCAGCCAGATTTAGTTCCGAGGGCTCTTTACGAAAATAAATATGCGAGGCTACGGCTATACCATATGCTCCGGCCCCAAAATAAATCTGGTTCAGATAGGCCTGAAGAATTTCATCCTTGGTGTAATGCCGTTCCAGTTTCACAGCCAAGATTATTTCACGCAGCTTACGAGAGTACGTTCGCTTATCATTCAGATAGAAATTGCGAGCCACCTGCTGGGTTATGGTGCTGCCTCCCTGAACTATCTTACCGTGACGAAGATTCACCCAGGCAGCTCTTATGATACCTTTAACATCGAAGCCATGATGTTTATAGAAGCGTGTATCTTCCATAGCTACAAAGGCTGCACGAACATACCGCGGCACTCTGTCAAGAGATACGATCTCACGATTTTCTATATAAATGGAGGCCAGATAACCTCCATGCACATCGCAGATACGTGTAGTTTGCAATAGATTATCCACCTGAAGCTCACCCGGAAGCGGCACTTGCTGCCAAAAACCTATGATCATGCCGGCCATAGTACCAAAAACAACAGAACAGACCGATATCAAGATAATAACGAGACCATGCCTGATACGCCGTAGCAGCATCTCAGGCTATCCTCCTGCTCCGACAAGATCATAAACGGTATAATATCGCCTCAGGACCTGCATAGCCACATTGCGCACAGGCACTCCTCCATCTGTTTGCCCTATCTCCATACCGCGATGAGCATGCCCATGCACCGCCAGATCCGTCCCATAACGATCAATAGGTATACTCAGCATTGAACAGCCGAGAAAGGGATAGAGCTCCATGGATTCGCCTGCCAGTGTATCTATGACTGGTGCGTAATGCAGAATGACCAATTTCATATCGGTATCCAAGCTGGACAGGGCTCTGTCCAGCTTATCCTTTTCCAGTTCTACATGCTTAAGAAAATCCTTAATTCCTATTTCTCCAAAAGGCGTTATCTGGCGTATGCCGAAGCCGCCGCAAAACCCCTTGGTCCCGGCCAGCCCGAGGCTGGTTCCTCGAATCTCCAGTTTATAGGCATCTCCGTCCAGGACGATAACGCCGCTATCTCTCAATATCCTCTTGATATCTTCTTCACAGTCGGAATGATAATCATGATTACCCAGAACTACTACCGTTGGTATGCTGACAATACTCAGCTCCCGGCATAAAATGACAGCTTCCTCAGGGCGCCCTATTCCTGTAAGGTCTCCAGCAATTACCAGCAGGTCCGCCTCCCGGCTGACAGTTCGGAAAGCTGCTCTCACTCCGCCTCGAAAGCTCTCTCTAAAATGTATATCACCCACGGCGGCGACTCTGATCATCTGCGCTCTCTTTTCTCAGATATTATCATTTCATGATATATACCCGGCCTTTTTATCTGCCGTACTGCCAGATTATTGATTATTCTTCTTCCTCCAGCCAGATCACATAAAGCACGAATGGCCGCCTCGATCTGCCAAGGATCATCAACCTCTCCTGATAATCTGACGGAATCATCAACAATCTCCACCAATATATCCAGGGCCCCCACTTCGGCTGCCAGCCTGTTTCTGACCTGATTTAGCAAAAGCTCTCGTTCCATATGCTCACCCCAGTTCCCCGGACCTGATTATAGAGACCAATAGCCATACACCGGCAAAAGCGGAAAGAACAAACCCCATAACTGCAAACAACGGATAGTTAAAAATAAAAGGTCCCAAATTAGATTCTGCAAAGAGAGCTGTACTTAATAGAAGCGCCGCTACAATGAAGCTAAAGGCCAGGCGATTTCCTATTTTACTTAGTTGCGCTGTAAAGTCTTCCAGGTGATGGTGCTCAAATCTTACATTAAAGCTGCCATCAGCCGCCTGTCTGAAGATATTATCCATATAATAGGGCAAATTCATGATAAAATCCTTAAGATCCACCAGGCTACTGCTTATATTTACACCTGAATCGGGACCGGTACCGATAAGTCTGCGGCGGAGAATACGCATAGCAAACGGCCTGGCAATATCGAGCAGGTTGAAATTCCGGTCCAATTGCTTGCTGATACCCTCCAGTTGCATAAAAACTTTGGCCAGTATGGCATAATTAGCCGGCAACAACAAATGATAATCACCGGCAAGGCGCATGGCCTGTTGAAAAGTTCCGGCAAAGCTCACTTTCTCGATAGGCATATTATAATATGACTGTAAAAGCTGTTCGGCATCATGCTGAAACGCTTCTTTATCCAGTTCACCGCACCGGTACCCCATACCTATCAAGGCATCGCTGAAGCGCAGCGTATCTTCTTCCACATAACCGATAAAGAGGTCACTGATACGGCGTTGCATGGATGGGTCTATACTCCCTACCAAACCGAAATCGAGCAGAGCTATCCGGCCGTCATCCATAACCTTTAAATTTCCAGGGTGCGGATCGCCGTGAAAGAATCCGTTGATAAAAACCTGTTCCATAAAGGAAGACACCAAATTATGCGCGATCTTTTGAAGATCATGTCCTTGATTAAGTAAAGCAATCGTATCCGTTATCCTGATCCCTCTCACATACTCAACAGTCAGAACGCGCTCAGTGGTGAACTCCCATTCCACCCCATGTATATATATGTTCCTGTCATGCTTAAGACTTTCCCTGATATGCTCTATGTTCTTGCCTTCATTACAATAATCAAGTTCCTCTTTCAAATTATCCGTAAATTCCCTGACCAGCTCTCTAAGATTATAAAGCCGGGCCCGCTCCCAGCGGTGTTCGGCAATTCCAGCTAAACTCAACATAATGTCGGCATCCAGCGCTATACTCTCTCTTATCCCCCGACGTTGTACTTTTACCACAGCCTCTCTGCCGCTCGGAATAGTTACGTCATGCACCTGGCCCATGGAGGCCGCTGCCAGCGGCTCATCGGATATACGGCTGAACGGTATTAGACCAAACTCTTCTTCAATTGTTTGCAGCACCATCTCCAGAGGTTCGGGATAAACGTTTTCCTGCAGCTTGGATAACTCATCAATATAATCCTGAGGAAGTAGATCCGCCCTGGTGCTGAGCAACTGTCCCATCTTTACAAAAGCAGGGCCTAATTCTTCAAGTATAAAGCGGATTACAGCAGCACGAGGCAGTTCTGTTCCAAAAGAAAGTTCGGGCCGCCAACGAACATAACGTCCCAGGCCCAGGGAGATAGCCAGACGATATAATCCATAGCGGGCCAGTACACCCGCTATTTCCTCATAGCGATGAATATAGCTGCCCAGGCTGCGATGCGCTATGTGCTCCTTCATCAGCTCTTCAACCTTCTTCCCATTTTGCCGGCTAAGATAGATGCCAAACCGGCACGCTCTCTGCCCGGAAGGGTTCTGATAAAGTCTCCGCTTAGACGGCATACTGCGTAAGGATCGGTCCCGGGAGCATTAGATTTGTTACCATCAATATAGCCGGCAAAGCAAGCATCATATCCTGCTGAGCGACAGAGACGGCGCACCAGTTCTCCACCCTCGTTCCAAGGAAGGCATAGTGAACTAATACGATGCTTCAGCTTTACTTCCAGAACCTCTTTTGCATACACCAGTTCCTCGTACACAGCACTCTCCTGCTCCTGGAGTGTTTCCAGCCTGCCGCCGCCATACCTGTTCTTACAGAGGCGACATAAAGAATAGAGATCCCGCATCCATGCTTCGCCACCCGGTTGAGAAGTTATCTCCGCCGCTCTCTTTACGCATAAAGCGGTCAGTTGCTCGTCTTCCAAATATCTGGGACGGTCACCCAGCCTGGAGGAGGCGCGATATAACGGTCGGCCGTAACGACCATCAACCGATAAAAGAGTATCGCATCCGTTGCAGAGCACTATGGTTTCTTCTACAGCATCATCAGGCACATAAAATTGCTCTAATATATCGGCAACAAATATCTTGGCGTGCCGGTATGAATGTGCACCTATACTGACCACCCCTGATAATGACAGACGATAAAGATCATCCCAATTGAGATATCCGGGAGATCCTATAAAACCTGGAGCAATAAAGACTGTAGCAACTGCACCGTAGAAGCGTAACAGAGGCGCCACTATCTGCAGCAGATCATCATAGCCGTCATCAAAGGTCAGGGCCACCTCTCTTCCGGTAAAAGGATAATCGCCCTGTATAGCAGCTTGCAGGCATACATCATTCAGAAAGAGATAGCCGTTGCTGGTAAGATATTTCAAATCCCTCTCGAAGCTTGCAGGATCAACCCGGTGGTAAATGAAGACGGGAGGGCCGTATAATTCGGACGCACCATAAACAAACGGCGGCAGCTTCTGCAGCAGAATGGAATGGCCCATTCTTAATATATCGACCAGCATATGCTCTCCTCTCAAACAGGAAGAGGCATGGGTCTAATAATAACCCTGCCTCTTGCCTTATTGCATCTACTAAATTCCGCTCGCCATACGTTCACTTCATCCTATTGCCTTTTTACCCTCTTCAATCAGCTTTTTAACCTTCTGGCCACCCTTATGACCGATCTCCTCGTAGAAGGGCGTGCCGTATTTCTCGCGTACCGTGGTTCCACCCTTCTCACCTATCTCCTCGTAGAACTCATGGCCGTAACGTTCCCTGGTGGTGCGCCCGCCCTTCTGGCCGGCCTCACTAACCGTCATCTTGCCTTTTTCTGCCATCCTTACACCTCCTTATCGATTGTTCGTTTAAATTCACAGCCTATTCATGTTCAGCTTTCTTGCCCTCTTCGATCAGTTTTTTAACCTTCTGACCACCCTTATGGCCGATCTCCTCGTAGAAGGGTTTACCGTATTTCTGACTGGTGGCCTCACCGCCTTTTTCACCTATCTCTTCATAAAACTCATGGCCGTAGCGCTCCTTGGTGGTCTCGCCACCTACCTCGCCACCCTTTTGGCCGATCTCTTCGTAGAACTCATGACCATAGCGCTCTTTAGTTGTTTCTCCACCCATCTCGCCGATCTCTTCGTAAAAGGGCTTGCCATATTTACGGCTGGTACTTTCGCCACCCTTATGGCCGGCTTCACCAACCGTCATCTTACCTTTTTTCTCTTCAGGCATTTGCAATCACCTCCTTGCTTAATGCCCGCACCTCATTGCTCATTCCCAGTTGCTCTACACTTCATTCAGATTAATAATCAGAGTTCTGTCAAGCTATGAGTTGCAAACTATGCGCTACGGATCAGCCCCCACTCTTTTTGCCCTCTTCGATCAGCTTTTTAACCTTCTGACCGCCTTTGTGGCCGATCTCCTCATAGAAGGGATGGCCATAACGCTCTTTGGTGGTCTCGCCACCTATCTCGCCGCCCTTCTGGCCGATCTCTTCATAAAAACCGTGACCGTAACGTTCCCTGGTGGTGCGTCCACCCTTCTGTCCGGCCTCACTGACCGTCATCTTGCCTTTGTTCTCCGCCATCCTCTCACCCCATCCATGCTCGATTTTAACTGCTCACTTCTCATTTAAGCTGCCATCCGAGGCCTAATCGAGCTATGAGTTTGCGAGCTATGAATTATTTCATAGCTTTCTTGCCTTCCTCGATCAGCTTTTTAACCTTCTGGCCGCCTTTGTGGCCGATCTCCTCATAGAAAGGTGTACCATATTTATCGCGCACTGCTTCGCCACCCTTACCGCCGATCTCTTCATAGAAAGGATGGCCGTATTTATCGCGTACGGTCATCCCGCCCTTCTTGCCTATTTCCTCATAAAAACCGTGACCATAGCGCTGTTTGGTAGTGCGTCCACCCTTCTGTCCGGCCTCGCTGACCGTCATCTTGCCCTTGTTCTCCGCCATGATTTTCACCCCCTCCATGCTCGTTTCTCATTTAAGCTGCCAACCGGGAGTTGCAAGTCAGCCCCCTGAACGCTTGCCCTCTTCAATCAGTTTTTTAACCTTCTGGCCGCCTTTATGGCCGATTTCTTCATAGAATTCATGACCATATTTGTTACGTACAGTCAATCCGCCCTTCTGTCCGGCCTCGCTGACTGTCATCTTGCCCTTGTTCTCTGCCACAATTTTCACCCCCTTTGCACCCAGTATTATATTTGATCACTTGCGAACCCTTACATAATGCTAAACTCATTACGCTTCTGCATAGAGTTACTTTTCGCCCAATGCTCTTTTACCCTCTTCAATCAGTTTTTTAACCTTCTGGCCGCCTTTATGGCCGATTTCTTCATAGAATTCATGACCATAGCGCTCCCGAGTAGTCTCCCCGCCCTTCTCACCACCCAGCTCTCCGCCTTTATGGCCGGCCTCACCAACCGTCATTCTTCTTTTTTCAGCCAAGCTTCTCACCTCCCTCTCCTCAACAGAATCAAGATTCCATTTTCTTCAGCATATGCTCTACTATCAAGCCGGCTATATCCTTGCCTGTAGCCTGATGCACCCCTTGCCAGTGCGGTGAACCATTTACTTCAATAACTAAAGGCCCCCGGTCTGTTTCAATAATATCAACCCCTGTATAATCCAGACCTATAGAAGCAGCGGCCTTTATACTGAGTGCTTCCGTTTCAGAAGAGAGATCACAAGGAAGAGCCCGAGCACCACAGTGTATATTCGTTATCCATTCTCCTTCACTTGCTACCCTGTATACGGCAGCTGCAACTCTTCCTCCTATAACAAAAACTCTAATGTCCCGATTCGGTTTATCGATGTATTTCTGCAGGTATACCACTCCATCCCGCTCAAGATATCCCTTCAGAATGGATATCCCCTCATCATCTGCAGAAAGACGCATTATCCCCTCACCAAGAGATCCATATATCGGCTTTATCACTGCCCGTTCCATCTCTCGCAAATAGCTGATGCCATCCCTAAAGTTTTGAACAGTAACAACTCTGGGAGCAGGCAGACCTGCCTGCCGGAAAGCAAAACTGCTCCTGAACTTATCCTGTGCCGCCAAAGCAGCTTGAATATTATTGATCATCGGCAGCCCCATACCGCTCAATGCCTTATATATCTCTATCTGATGATCAGGATTGCCCTTCTCGTTTATAGCCCGCAGCAGAATCAATCCGCCCAATTTATTAAGGCTGCCGGTGCTCGTCCTGACCGATATGCCGTAATCACTGATATTGACTGATAGATCGCCCGGGTCTATTACCATCGTCTCTGCTTTTTGGGAGGCGGCATCTATAAGTTGCTTGCTGTGCCAATCAGCCTCCGGATATGCCGTGGCAATTCCTATACTTGGCATCAATGGTTCTCCATTTCGCCATAAATGTTCAACGCAGACCCCATGCAGGCCCCAAGATTAGGGATACCATACAGAGCCAGCTACCCGTGCCTAGATATACCCTGACAAAATCGAAGCTAAACATACGGGCTCTTGTGTTATTGGCGTCTATTTATTGACGCTCTATATACACATTGCTATAATGTGTATAACTTTTTACATTAAACTTCTACATCGAAAGGAAGAAAAGACTTTGCGTGACAATAAATCTTCGGACCTGCTCAGCAGACGTATCGTCCTTCTCAAGGGAGAGATCAATGATGCCAGTAGTTATGAAATCATTGATAAACTTCTTCAGTTGGAATGTGAAAACCCGACAGAGGATATAACTCTGTATGTTAATTCTCCAGGAGGCCTAGTGACAGCCGGTTTGGCTATATATGATGTTATGCAGACCGTCAAGCCCGACGTTATTACTGTCTGTGTAGGGCAGGCCTGTTCCATGGGAGCCATAATTCTAGCAGGCGGCGCTCCCGAGAAACGTTTTGCATTGCCGAACTCACGCATGCTGATTCATCAGCCTTCCGGGAAAGCCTTTGGTACTGCCAGCGAAATAGAAACATCGGCCCTGGAAATCGTCAGGCTAAAGCATCAGTTGAATAGCATAATTGCT
This sequence comes from bacterium, assembly GCA_028685295.1. Classification (GTDB taxonomy): domain Bacteria; phylum UBP13; class UBA5359; order UBA5359; family UBA5359; genus UBA5359. The sequence continues at coordinate 1,764 of JAQUEL010000038.1, read as the reverse complement.
CATCATACGGGCAAAAGCATCGAGGAAGTCAGCATAGATACCTTGAAGGATTACTATCTGACTCCTGAAGCGGCGCTTCAGTACCACCTTATAGATAAGATCATCTATCCGAGTTAAAAGAATCCCTGGGGCTGCCTCAACGCTGAAGCAGCCCCGCATCTTTATTCTCAACTGCCGTTGGATGTATGCTGCCGTCGAAACCTGGCAATAATCTGAGCAATTGTTTTAAACGGGTTGCTCGTGAAGTACTCAACCGTCCGGATGATGCTACCGACAGCCTCGGAAATTCTTCTGGTAATAGATAGCATCGCTTCGCTTATTTCCTTGCCTGTCGATTGAAACTGAGAGATCAACGGCATGATCTGCTGCCTGACTTCCTGCACAGTCTTACCGGCCTTACCGATAACTCCGATCAATTTTACAATCAGGATTAAAGCTGCAACGGCTGCCACCAGCAGAGCAGCCACTAAAATAATCATACAAACGGCTATTATGGTTAAACTAGTTTCAACAGCCATATCTTGCCTCCTTTAGTTTGCTGTCAAGCAGAATTAGAAATCATTACTTAACAGTTCAATATTTAATATCTATTCCCGCTTCGTTACGCCTGGCGATGACATACATGCGTTCAGTGTTTGCCCCCACCTGCCTTAACGTAGCCTCATCGTGTAGCCCCTCTACCGAAAAACCGGCCAATTCCAGGCCGGAAATCAACTCTTCCGGCAAATAGGCCCGCTGCCAATGCTCCTCTTCCAATGTTCGATAATTACCATCCGGCTGCCGCATAAAGAAAAGCATTTTGACTCGGCTAAGTCGTTCTTCCTTATCATATCTGCTTTTCCATACATAATACAGATTGGTGTTCTTGTCCGCCAGATTATCCTGCGTAAAGAGCTCTTCAGCCAGCGCCAGTTCGGTATTGACATCAAAAACGAATAAAGCTCCCGGATTAAGGTGTCTGGCCGTACATTTAAAGGCGCGGCACAGATCATTATAATCGGTGATATAATTCAATGAATCAAAGAGACAAACAGCGGCATCAGCTTGAATTTCGGGTAAATCCATACTGCTAAGATCCTGACAGAAGAATTGTGGATTTTCACCGACTTTCCGCTTGGCTTCAGCTCTTTCAATCATTTTCTGTGCCCGGTCTACACCGATAACATTGTATCCTCTCTCGGCCAGGCCTAATGATATTGTGCCTGTACCGCAAGCCAGATCCAAAACCAGAGCGGGATCGGCATCGAAACGCCTGAAAGTTTTTTCGACGTATTCGATCCATCGGCTGTAGGGAACATCATTCATGAGCTCATCATAGATATCAGCTAAATCCCTATATATGCCGTCATTCAAAATAGTTCCTCCTTCGCAAGCATTCCTTCGATACGCCGACAAAGAGGTGGCAAAAACCGGACTGGGTGCCTGGGTATTAGCAGCAGCATAATTCCGGCCACATTCACGCCCTTGCCGCTGCCATAGGATTGCACGGCATCAGAGCGAAGAACGGCATCGGCTTTGAACCCGGGATGGCATATACTCTGTCGGTATTTATGTTTGGAGTAATGATAAGTATCATGGATATCATGATAACTCAGGCTGCAGGCAATAATCAAGTGGAAAAGCCAACCGCCCCTTCATTGACGACACCGGGCAATCGGGCCACGGGCATTTGCAGGTTTACATCTTTTATATTTTTTGATATCATATCCTTTGCAATAAGGCTTCTGCAGAAGTTGAAGCTCGTATCCTGAAACGAGCTGATTC
>JAQUEL010000004.1 GCA_028685295.1 bacterium | reverse complement strand
CTTTTAGTTGTTTTAATTGGGTTCGAGTCAATGTAATTCTTCCTTCTTTCATGCTTTGCATTTTATTTCAAAAAGGGACATTATCTCAAGTGAATTACATAGTGACATTATCACAAGTTAACCACACTATATGACTCCGGGAATTGACACTGATGGCTCTGTAATGATAAAATCTGATAGCCTAAGACGATTCGCCGACGTAGCTCAGCTGGTAGAGCGACGCACTCGTAATGCGTAGGCCAGCGGTTCAATCCCGCTCGTCGGCTCCAGTATTTATGCGGGTTCTGGTGTTTTGCCGGAACCCGTTTTTATTATGACAGCCTTTCTTGGTAACTAATGTTATCAAATCGTTTTTATTGCTTTGCGATAGGTTGACACTTTTATTGCGTGACAGCCATATTAATCCTTGATCAACTAAATCTTTGAAATTTAAAACATCATCTAGCGATTTAAGCATTACTGTGGCTTCGAGGCTGGACATATAAATAATCCTTTTATTACCTTGCTGATAAAATCCTACATTAAATATATAATCAGGGCCTCCCACGAATATATCTGCCTCTGCGGATTCCTTTTCTATCTCTGCCCATTCAGTACCTATTTTTATCAGATCTGGTATGGTTGCGGATAAGGCTTTTGCTTCGTCAATATTTAACGTTACTATTGAATCTGTAAAGATAAGCGTTATGCCTTTATAAAAAGGTTTTGATTTTCCATATTGATAAATTCTGACTGCTTCTACACTAATAGAATCATAATCTGATTGTAGTTCACCCAACCTATGTGCATCCGTTATATAAAGCGGCGCCTTCTTTGCTTTGGCTTGCATAGCAGGTACAGCGACAATGGAATATGTTTCAGCTTTTGCGGCTGCGGTTGAAAGTGGGATTAAACAAAAACATATAACGAGAAAAATGCCCTTTATCAGCATGATATCGCTCCTGATCGATATGTCTAAAAATATTTACCATACTTTCAGATAAATAAAACATTTTGATCATGCTTTATGCCTGTATATGGAATTGCCATCAATTCCGGATATTCCGTATACTAGCCAAAAGGTGATATTTTATTATATGATAAGCTTAAGCAGAAGCAAGACAGTCCCTTAGCAGCAGAAGAAAAGAGAGCGTGAAAAGCCTTGCATCTATGCTACGATAAATAAAAAAGTACGGAGGCAGGTATATTGTATAAGCGAAAATACGGCGTTGCTCTGGTAGGGGCCGGTATGGTATCTGCAGCGCATGCTGACTCTATTGTGCAACTGGATGAGACCGATCTGAAGTTGGTTTATTCGAGGACAGAAGAACGGGCCAGGCAATTTGCAGATAGATATGGCGTTCCTTGGACTTGCGATTACGGTGAGGTGTTGGGGCGGGATGACATCGATATAGTGGATATCACTACGGCGCCTTTTTGCCATGCCGATATGGGGATAGAGGCTGCGCGGCAGGGCAAACATGTTATAGTGGAGAAGCCCATGGATATCAGGCTGGAGAAGTGCGATGCGCTCATCGAGGCTTGTCAGGCCAATGGAGTAAAGTTGGCGGTGATCTTTCAAAACAGATTCAAGAAGGCGGTACGTCGTGCTAGGGAATATTGCCATGCCGGTGGGCTTGGGCAGTTGCTTTATGGCGGGGTCCATGTTAAGTGGTATCGCCCGCAGGCATATTTTGATAAGGATGAATGGCGCGGCAAACTATCCACGGAGGGCGGCGGAGTTCTCATTAATCAAGCTTTGCATTCCATCGATTTGTTGCTTTGGGTTTTTGGCCCGGTGGCCGAGGTCTATGCTCGTACCGCCATAATGCCTGTGCATCGAAATATTGAAATTGAGAACCTGGCTGTAATCAATCTTAAATTCAGGAATGGTGCTATGGGCATTATCGAGGCTTCTACTTGTCTTTATCCGGGTTTACCAGAGCGTCTGGAACTGCACGGTACCAGAGGAACTATCACGCTGGAACAGGGCAGCCTATCCTCTTGGAATATTATGAATGCTACAGAGAATGATGAACCTGGCGATGTGGAAGAGGTTACCGGCACCGGTGCCAGCGATCCCATGGCCTTTCCCATAACTTGGCATAAGGCACAGATACAGGATATGTGCGATGCCATAACTCAGGACCGCGAACCGCTGGTAAATGGTTTGGAAGGCCGTAAATCTATTGAGCTATGCCGCTATATTTATGAATCGGCTGAGAAGGGAAGGCCGGTAGTCTTATCGTAGAGCGCTGCTCCGTACGGAGCGCGTTTTTTGCGTGAATAATTTCAGATATCCAAAACAATGCCATCGTAGGCTACCTCTATATTGTGAGGCTTGGCAATTGCTTCCAGCTCTTTATGCAGCAATCCCATGTTATGGGAAAAGTGTGTAATTACTACTCTTGTACGGGAAGAGACTGCTCCTGCGGACTTTAGCCTGTTTACAAGATCAAGCACAGTTTCAAAATTCATATGTACCGTGGGTGGAATATTCAGCGTGCCGGAGGTACACTCAATAACAAGCAGATCGAACTTCAATTTACAAAGATAATTTATCGTTCTCTCCGGGTAGGCACCCGTATCGGATGCATAAAGGACGGTAGCTTCCTCGGAGCTTATCACGTAGTTTAAGCAATCCTCATGCGTCATATGAGCGGCAAGTATGGGCGTGAAAGCAAGCTCCCCGGCTGCAACAGGTACAAACGGTTCTATAGCCGTCGCATTAAAGGAAAGATCACTTTCATTAAACGCGGCGTTTATCTTTTCTATCACCGTATTATTTCCTAGAATTTTGACGGGGGCATGCTCAAGATTATGTGCAAATGGCGGGTTCATCATATTTATTAAAGCAAGGTCAAAATGGTCTGAATGAGAATGAGTGATAAAAAGGTGAGAGAGTCTGGAGAGGTTCAAACCTTGAGTAACTATGTGGTGGTATGTATCCGGCGGAAGGTCTATCTTATATTTATCGTTTATTTGCAGAGATGACCGGCTCCGCAGATCCTTGCCGCCTGCAGCTTGCGCACGCTTGCAAGTATCGCATCCGCAAAATATCGCCGGCCATGCCTCCCCGGCGGCAGTTCCAAGAATTTGTAAGCGCATATCATTTCCTCTCTCATATATCGACAGCGGCAATCTACGCATCGATTATGTAAGGTAATACACAGGCGTATTCTAGCATCGGCCATATAGCCTGTCAATGAATTGTAGAGGTCCAGCGGGGGACGAAGGGACATCCCCTAATGCTCACTCCTCGAATATTTACTTTGCCCCGAAACGAGTATATAATTAAAGTGTCCGAGGTGAGGAACACCTTCTCACACACTGAGTCCCGCTAACGCGGGCCAGTCCAGGAAGACGCCGGGCGTGGTGGACCGGCCGGACAGCTCACTTTTGTGGGCTTTTTTATTTCTTCGGCCATACCTGCCGCCCTGCGGCTCTGCCCGCCAAAGGAGAATCCATCTTCGTCCCTCTCAGGTCAAACATTGATATAGACACCATTCTCTGTATTAAAAAGAAACGAAAAACAGATGCTTCAAGCTGCTTCTCCTTCAAAGGCAGGTTGTTCAAGATAGATACGCAAGGCTATCCACTTGTCCCCGCCAGAAAAGAAATTGAAGTCTTGCTTGGGCCAAGAGTTGGAATGAAGGTATGTTACAAAGACCAGGTATATGAAGCTGTCCAATATTTGAAGCCAGAGCGCAAAGACGCGAACTTAATCGTCCGGCCCAAGGTGAAAAAAGCAGTTCAGAGTCCAATATGTTTCTGAACTTCTGCATCTGCATTCTTGATTTATGAGAGGTGCATATATAAGCTATTCACTTCACTGATAATTGCTAATATGTATGGCAGCATAATATTTGGAGGCTATCTCTTTATCATTGGTCAGGAGCCTGGCTCCGCTCAATTCTGCTTCGGCCAGATAAACGGCCTTACTCATCTCCAGACCATCTGCTACAGCCATCTCCACTGCCCGGCAAGCACTCTGGGCACGTAGAGGCATAATTATATGCATATCATACATAGTCTTCAAAGCAGCGGCTATATCCATTCCGGTAAGTCCGCCGTGCTTTTGCAGAAGATCAGCCAGATGAAAAAGAATGCAATCCGGCACAATCAAAGAGATATGGCCTCTGACATAATCCTCTCTTACCTTGAGAGCAGCTCCGGAGACCTCGTCACGGATAAACCAGCGGGAAACTACGCTGGGATCCAGTATATATACCGGCTTAATGAGATAAATATAGCCTGAAGAATATTCCCCATCCGCCTTCGCGGCATTCTCATACAGAATATAGCGCAACAACCCGTCTTTGCTCACGTGCATTACCTCCTCATCACCTTCAGGCAACATATTCTGCCAGACGCTCGGCCAAAGTGTCCTGCTTTGTGACAGCATTTTTCAAAGTCTGTATTCTCTTTTCCACCTTCTCCTCTAAATGCAGGTAACGCGCATACAGCTCTACAGACCGGCGAATATACTCTGACCTGGTCAGACCATGCCGGCGAGCATCTTCATCAAGACAAACGATAACTTCATTAGGTAAAGAAACGTTTATTTTTGCCATATCGATACCTCCCATGGCAGGATAGCAAACACTTGTTCTTTTGTCAATCCCTTAAGGGGTAAAAATTTAACCCTGATAATACCCCTATCCATATAGTAAATCCTCCAGACAAAAAATATCCGCCGGCGCTTCAAGGCAATCGTTGCCGCTTACAACAAAAAAGCTGGACAGAGGATGATATACGGCTGCCGGAAAAGCCCCGTCTGCATGCTTTTTGCCACACCTGCGCCACACTCTTATATGAGGACGTGCAGGACATAAAGCAGGTCAGCGATTATCTAGGCCATGCCGATATAGGCACTACCGCCAACATCTACACGCATATCTTCCCCGATATGAAAGCCCGTGCTGTAGCCAGTCTTTCCGATAAATTACTGCCCCATTTTGTTGTAAGTTCTGTTGTAAATGGAAAAGATAAAAAATAAGCGGGTTTCAGGAAAACCTCGAAACCCGCAATACCACTATGAAAAAAATGGTGCCGAGGGTCGGAATTGAACCAACGACACAAGGATTTTCAGTCCTCTGCTCTACCAACTGAGCTACCTCGGCACACGCTCCCATTTCAAAGGAAGCTTGATTATTTTATCATCGGCATAAGCTTATGTCAATGCAAATATCAGAAAACTCGATCTGCCTGCAGGCAAGGACATAATTATACTTTATCCTTGCCTGCAGGTAAATGTTTCATCAGATCCTTATCGAAACTTTTGCCGGCTTGAACTGCGTCAGCCAATCAGCATTGGCTGCAAACATCTTATCCACCATCTCCCTGATCTCAGCCAGGCTGAGCACGGCGGAGGTCAGCGGGTCAAAATATATCGCCTGGTAGATCATCTCCTTGTCTCCTGCCAGGCTTCCTTCTACCGCTAATTCCTCGCATCTGGCGCTGATATTGTTCATCAGGGCCAGTTGTGGCGGCAATTTCCCAACATGTAAAGGATCCAGCCCACGGTGTGAAGCCAGGACCGGCACCTCCACACAACAGCCTTCAGGTAGATTATCTATCAGGCCGAAATTGCGCACGTTGCCATTAAACTCATATGGGGTACCATCGCCTATGACGGCATTGAAGATACTGGAGGCATACTCATTTCCTCTCTGCAGCTCAATCGGCTTGGCCAGTTCTTCTTTGATATTATTCCGCCAGGTGTTCGCTGTTTCCAGGTAATGATCTCGGATATAAGCATAAATTCCGGGATTCCATCCCGTGCCGTGTGTGCAATATTTCTCTATCAGATCCGGACGCTTCCTAAACCAGGCATTGTATTCGGAGTTATGCCCACTGGATTCGGTAACATAGTAGCCCAGATGGATGAACATCTCGTTACGAACCTGTTCCTCCTTGTATATCTCAGGTTTTTTGATCGCCTCCCTGAGCAGAGGATAAGCATCCCGACCGTTCCACTTGTAATCAAGATACCAGGCCTGGTGATTTATACCGGCACAAAGAAAGGTTACCTCTTCCATAGGTGCGCCTATCCATTTGGCAAGCATTTCAGCTGTTCCCTGTACACTGTGGCAGAGTCCGCTGATAGTCAATTCCGGGAATTTCTCCTGCATAGCCCGGCAGAGCATAGCCATAGGATTGGTGTAATTAAGAAAGACAGCTTGCGGGCAATAGCGTTCTATATCCCTGCAGATATCCAGCATCACCGGGATAGTACGTAACGCTCTAAAAATGCCGGCCGGCCCTCTGGTATCCCCTACGTTGATATCAACGCCATATTCTTTAGGGATCTCCACGTCTTTACGGAAGACTTCTACCCCGCCCTGCAAGATGGTGCAGATTACACCATCGGCTCCGGTAAGGGCTTCTCCCCTGTCCAGGGTTGCCTCCACCCGAGCAGAATAATTGCCGGCCGCCACTATCTTATCTACCGCCGCCTTGATAAAAGACAGTCGTTCGGCATCTATATCCATAAGGGTAATGACGGCATCGGATAAAGCCGGATAGGTCAATATATCATTGACCAGCCTTCTGGTAAATCCAAAACTTCCGGCTCCTATAAAGGCTATTTTTTTCGGCATATCTATCTTCCTCTCTCTTAATTTGCACATTTTATGCGCAGTTATTAATGCTGTGATTGTATTATATCAGATTGCATATCTATAAAATATTCCATTATGTTGACTCTTTATGGTAAAATGTGACTTATGCATACTATTAAAAGCACCGGCACCACACCGGGTAAGCGCCGTATATACAGAAGTATTGATCTTCATTTTCTCTTTTGCGGTATGGAGGCATGTACTCCGTCGCATTCCTTTGGTCCTGCAGTCAGGGGCAATTATCTTATCCATCTGATCATAAACGGCAAAGGGATATTCCGCCTTGGTGATCAGATATGGGAACTTCACCAGGGACAAGGCTTTCTAATATACCCGGATGTCTTGACGTATTATGAGGCTGACGCTGCCGATCCCTGGACATATGCCTGGCTTGGCTTTGGCGGTATTATGGCAGCTGATTATCTGGCAGTTGCAGGATTGTCAAAAGAAAAACCTATCGTTAATTTTGATACAAAGAGCCGAACACTTCAGCTTCTGCTGCAGATGCAGGGGGCCATAGCTATCAAACAGAGCGACATTCTCCATTTACAGGGCATGCTCAATCTCTTCATTTCATCGCTAATGGATGAAGCGTCACAGACACCCGCAGAGCAGAACGAAAAGGGCGAAGAACGCCTTTACGTGAATTGGGCTAGAAACTTTATTGAGGCCAACTACTATAAGCGCTTGAGAATCGCTGATATTGCCGCTCAGGCCGGGCTGAACCGCAGTTATTTCTGTCGTATCTTCAAGGAAGGCACGGGGCTCCCCCCCATGTCATACCTGCTGAACGTACGCATGCGCAGAGCCGCTAATCTGCTTAAAAGCACCGAACTAACTGTAAATGAAGTAGCTGTGTCGGTGGGATATGGCGATCAACTGGTCTTCTCCAAGGCCTTTCGCAAGACTTACGGATGCTCTCCACTGGCTTACCGGGCCTGCCCTCCCGGGGTTAACACCCAGGATAACTGCTGCTACTCAGACTGAAGACTTACCAGAAGAAGTTCAATAGAAGAACGTTCATCGATAACTGCACCGGATTTTAGATCTCTATCCAGTTGATGAAACTTTACCAACGCCTGTGCGGCTCGTCGCAGGCCGTAATGCGCAGCCTGCAAAGCTATTTTACGTTGGACAAAGGGATGCTGAGCCGCCAGCGATATTTTTTTATCCTCAGGCAAAAACTTGCCCTTCTCTTCCCTTTTCAAGGCTGCTCCTTGCAACAGAAAGCGAAAATGCCTGGCCAGCATGGTAACGATATAGATAGCCTTGCCGCTGTCCGGCATGGGCAGCATCTCCCACAGGCGTGAAAAGATCTTCAATGCCTGCGCTCGTTTTCCTTGTCCCAGGCCATCTATCATTTCAAAGATATCGGCTTCAGCATTATGGCAGCCGATAGCGACGATATCCGCTGGTTTTATCTCCTCTTCAGCACCAACATAGGCTATCGCCTTGTCGGCTTCAGAGAAGAGCAGTCCTGCGCTACCTCCGGCCATATCAATAAGCATTTGAGCAGCAGACCGGCTGAAACGCTTGCCGGCACGTCGTCCGCGTTCACCTATCAGCCGCAGCAGGCGCTCTGTTTCCTGTGCATCATGGCCGTATTTCTTACCGCTGGCAAAGGTAAGATTAATGTAAACCCCTCTCTTTTCCACCAGGCGGGCCAGAGATGCTTTGGGCGCAGGGATGCGCCCGCCTTGCTCATCTTCCCTATCATAAGTGAAGAGAATGACTATAACAGTAGCCGGATCGGGGCTTTCTAAATATTGCTCCAAAAGCTTGATATCAGCATCACTGATAGCTTGCGGTGAGCGCAATAACAGCACCTGCCCACCTCCAAAGAGTGACAGCGTAGAAGCTTCGTCCAAAGCATCGGCCAACCCGGATACGCTCAGATTCAGATTATCCATATCCCTGAGCCCCGTATCCGGGCCGATGACACGAGATGCAATCATGCGCAGCAGTCCCTCATAGGGAAAATCTCCGGGACCGGCCAGCAAATATATGGGCATTACTGCTTCCTTTTTAAGAAAAGCAACTGCATTATAAGCATCAATCTTCATCTGATGCTCCAAGTTCCTTGAGAAGCTCCTGCACATCCTTCTTCCGTCTATGCCCGATAACTTTATCCAGTCTCAGAAGACAATAAATGACGTCTCCTTCCTCGGCCTCTGGCAGAACAGAAGAAGCAATTGCAATTTCCGCACCTTTATTAGTTATGAGGATGACTTTATCGTTCTCAATGCGATCGACTACGGCGATGATACTCTTCCCTTTCATCGTTCCCGCTCACTCCTTATCTTCAGGCTCCGACCATCTGTATCTACAATTACACTGCCATGTTGGTCCGTGCGATAAATCCTGACACCCGCTTGCTGTAATCGTTGCAGAACTTCTCTATCGGGATGCCCGTAATCATTATTGCGGCCTACGGAGATAATGGCAGCCATCGGCCTGACCGCTTTTAGAAATGATGTGCTACATGATATTCTACTACCGTGATGAGGCACTTTCAATACCCGGGCGCCAAGCCGGCATCCGGACAGAGCTTCTTCTCCAGCCTGCTCGATATCACCGGTAAAGAGAAAAGATGCCTTGCCGTAATCCAGACGGCAAACTATGGAGCCGTTATTAAGATTAAAATCCATGCCTTGTAAGAGCTCCTTACTTGGACTAAGCACAGTTATGACAGCGCCACCGCCGGATAGAACCAGTCCCCGTTTCGCCTGTCTAAACGGAATGTGTCTTTTCTTTATCTCCAGAAGAAAGCGCTTGTAAGCTGATGAACTGTGCGGCCGACAACTATCAAGAACCTCATCGACCTTTATTCCACTAACAACAGAGAGCAGTCCACCCAAATGATCATAATGCGGATGTGTCAGAATAACGGCTCTGAGCCGGCCGATACCCATACTTCTGAGCCGTGTTGCCAGTGGTGTTTGCCCGCCGTCAATAAGAACCTTTTCACCGTTTGGCAAACGAATGAGCACCGCGTCACCCTGGCCTACATCGAGAAAGGTTACTTGCAGACGGCTGTCAAATCTGTCAGCATAGTATCCGGTTACAACCATGGCTACAATAATCAGCAGTGCATATATGATCACTTTGTTCAACTTACGATTCTTCCTCACATCAGAACCGTAGCGGACCAGGGCAGCCAGACAGAGATAATAGCATCCTATCGTCCAAAGCGACGGTGAAGCTATAGTCAAAGACATAAAGGGTACCTTGTCCAGCAACCGTATCAGGGCAGCCACCAACACCAGCAATCCCTGATTGACCAGGTTCACTCCCTGTGCCGGTGATAAACTGATCAGGCCCAGCAGATCCGCCGCCAGCCCCAAGGGAACTGCAGGCGAGATAAGGGGAACCACCAGCAGATTTGCCAAAGGTGAGAGCGGCGATATTGTTCCAAAATGCCTGGCAATAATGGGCATTACAGCTAACTGTGCTCCGGCAGAAGCTGCCAGCGCCAAAGCAATCCAGCGGGGCATAAAACAGAGGTAACGCTCCAGGACAGGGGTCAGAGTTATCAAACCCAAAACGGCGGAAAAGGAGAGCTGAAAGCCCGGCTCGTAAAGAGACCAGGGGTTGAAGAGCAAAATCAACAAGGCCGCCCCAGCCAGACTGTTCAGATTATTACCACGGCGCCCAAAAACTATTCCTGCCAGACCGATCAGCGCCATAACGGCAGCCCGGGCTATTGATGGCTGCCTGCCTACTATTATAGCATAAAGCAAAATAACGAGTGCAGCACCAGCAGCGGCAGTACGTGCAGAGAACCCCAGGCATCTAAAACCGGCAATGACACAGCCCAGAATAAATGCCACATGAAGACCGGACACTACCAATGTATGGATTGTTCCTGTTCTACGGAAAGCATCTGACAGCTCTGTATCTATAGCTGAACCATCCCCCAGCACCATAGCGTTCATCAGAGCTGCCTGCTCCTGCCCCAGCGTACGCCTGTTAATATCCAGAAGACGCTGCCTTAGCCTGTGCAATCCTCTATTCCAGGCACTGGAAGCAGCTTGCCCGGTGATCTCCATATAGTCGCCCAGCAGAAGATAACGGCCATGTCCAAAGGAGATCAGGCGTCCGTTGACTTGCAGCAAATCATTCCAGGCAGGCAATTCAGCCCCCCTGATTATCAGACGTAATGGAGCCTCCCAATGGTTCTCTCTGCCCTCATGCCAGAGTTTCAACGCTCGGCCGGTGATATAGAGCTTTCCTTCCCTCTTCACCGGATTCTCCGTCACTTTGAAGAGAAGCTCAACCTCTCCATTCTGACCTGGCGGAGTAACGGTCCGGCCATAGCTCTCCGAGCGTGCAGCGCCTATAGCAATGAAAAGCAATATTATAAAAAGTGGAAATAACCGATTATCATTAAAAAGAGAAGCAGTTCCTTTTTTATCGGCCCATAGACAGATAGCCGCACCTGATAAGGCAAACAACGCTATCAATATCCAGGCAACAGCCGTCAAAGACAAATAAGGCTGGATTATTATGCCTGAAACAAGCGATACAGCCGGCCATAGCAAGGGATTCATGACAGCCTCAATTTATGCAAACGTGATCTTTGAGCTTATCGTATTTCTTACGGCCTATGCCGGGGATTTTCATCAGATCATCGGTATGGCGAAAGGAGCCGTTCTTATCCCTGTATTCTATAATTTTCCTGGCTGTAGCCGGACCTACTCCCGGCAGGGTGTCGAGCTGTTCTTCATCGGCAGTATTCAAGTCAACAGGCCCGTTTGATAATGCCCCCTTCCCGGAGGATTGAGCCGAGGCGCCGGTTCCCCTGACCGGAATCTCTATCCTTTGTCCATCATGCACCGGCGCAGCCATATTCAAGGCTGAAGTGTCTGCCCAACCGGTAGCTCCTCCAGCCGTCTCAATAGCCTGGTAAACCCGACTGCCCTTAGATAGACGATAAACACCCGGCCGCAAAACGGCACCGCAAACATGCACCAGGCAGATAGTATTATCCTGCTCCGCAATAATTTTGTCGGTATTCAATACAGCAGGGGATATAGTTTCCAGCGGCAGAGTTTCACCCCCGTGCTTAATCAGCGTTCGGTGCCCGATAAGAGCCAGGACCACCGCTGCCACCGCCACAAGCGCTATCTGCTGTTGTCTGCTAAGATTACTCAGCAAAAGATGCCCTCCAAGCTAACAAACAAGCTTTTACAAGTATTATAAACAGGCCTCAACGCTTTGTAGCTTCCGAATCAGGAAGCTACTATATTAACCAGCCTGCCGGGAACTACAACTACTTTTCGCACTGTCAATCCACTTAGAAACTTGGCCGTTCGCTCTGACGACAGCGCTGCTTCTTTAAGACCTTCCTCGCTGATACCGCTCTCCACCGTCAGCCTGTCACGCACCTTGCCGTTTATCTGGACAACAATGGTAATCTCTTCACGATGCAGATATTCCTCACGCCATGTCGGCCAGGGCTGAAGATATGCCATAGTCTCATGCCCCAACTTTTGCCAGAGCTCTTCAGAAATATGCGGCGTGAAAGGTACAAGCAGCATCACTATGGTTTCCAGGCCGTTACGGTATTCAGCCGCATAATCTGCCGAGGCCCGACCGCTTTCCAGATGCGGCAGCTTGTCAGCCATCATATTTACCAGTTCCATAATCGCGCTGATGGCGGTATTGAAATGCAGCCTGATCTCAATATCTTCACTGACGCGCTTTATGGTGCTGTGAATATATCGTCGTAGCTTGCCGAGATCAGCCGCATCATTACTGACATCAGTCCCCTGGCAGCCGTTCAACACAGGCAATGCACTGTTTACCAATCGCCAGATACGGCTGAGGAAACGGAAAGATCCCTCCACGCCACGGTCACTCCACTCCAGATCGCGTTCCGGCGGTGAAGCAAACAAGATAAAGAGGCGTGCAGTATCGGCACCATAGCGCTCTATGATCTCATTGGGATGCACTACATTGCCCTTGGATTTAGACATTTTGGAACCATCTTTGATAACCATGCCCTGAGTAAGCAGATTGGCAAAGGGTTCCGATACGCTCGTCAGTCCTATATCGCGTATGACCTTGGTGAAGAAACGGGCATAGAGCAGATGCATAACTGCATGCTCAATACCACCGATATATTGGTCGACAGGTAACCAGTGGTCAGCACAATCGCGACTAAACGGCGTTCTATCGTTATGAGGGTCTGCATAACGCAAAAAATACCAAGACGAATCGATAAACGTATCCATGGTATCGGTCTCTCTGTAAGCGGGACCACTGCAAACAGGGCAATCCACATCAATAAATTCGCGTGCTTCGGTTAATGGTGATTGCCCTTCTGGAGAAAAAGCCACGTTTTCCGGCAGTATCACCGGCAGGCTCTCCTCCGGCACTGCCTTCCAGCCGCATTTCTCGCAGTATACCATGGGAATAGGCGCTCCCCAATAACGCTGACGTGATATCAGCCAATCGCGCAGCCGGTAATTGACATTACGTTCGCCAAAGCCCTGTACGGCAATGTAATCAATGATATCGGACATAGCCTCCCGGTTATTACGTCCGTTAAAGTGCCCGGAATTCATCATAACGCCGTCATCCACATAGGCCTGGGCCATTTCATCCCGGGATGTATCGGGACCGGCAATGACGCGACGCACCGCCAGGCCGTACTGCTGAGCAAATTCAAAGTCTCTCTGATCATGTGCCGGCACAGCCATAACGGCTCCGGTGCCATATTCCATCAATACATAATTAGCCACCCATATGGGAACCTTGGTACCGTTAAGCGGATTTATCGCATATGCACCGGTAAAAACGCCTTCCTTCTCAGCGGTATCGCCACGTTGAGCAGTGGTCCGATGCTGCATGCGCTCAATAAACGCCCTGACTTCTTCTTCCTGAGGGGTACCGCTGGAAAGCTCTTTTGCCAACGGATTTTCAGCTGCCAGGGCCAGATAGGTTACACCGTAGACGGTATCCGGACGAGTAGTGAATACGGGCAATATCTTATCATTCGGTAAACGGAAATCTATACGTGCCCCCTCGCTGCGTCCTATCCAGTTGGATTGCATAATACGAACGCGCTCCGGCCACCCCTCCAGCGTATCCAGATCATTCAGGAGTTCTTCTGCATAAGCGGTGATCTTCAAGTACCATTGTTCCAGTTCCTTTTGAATCACAGGGGTGCCGCAACGCCAGCACTCTCCATTTGCTACCTGCTCATTAGCCAGCACAGTGGCGCAGGCTTCGCACCAGTTAACCTGACCCGAAGCCCGGTAAACCAGATCCTTTTCCCAGAGCTTGGTAAAAAACCACTGTGTCCATTTGTAGTAATCCGGCAGACAGGTTGTCACCTCACGATGCCAAGCATAGCTATAGCCTAATGATTTAAGTTGCTTACGCATATTGGCTATATTGCTTAGAGTCCATTCGGCCGGGTGTACGCCATGCTGGATGGCGGCGTTCTCCGCAGGTAATCCAAAGGCATCCCAACCCATAGGATGGAGTACATTGTACCCACGCATATGACGATAACGGGCCATTACATCGCCGATGGAATAATTGCGAACATGCCCCATATGTATACGCCCGGAGGGATATGGGAACATCTCCAACAGATAGTATTTCGGCTGCTCAGGTTGTAATTCGACCTTGAAGGTATCCTCATCCTCCCAGCGACGCTGCCATTTCTCTTCAATAGCTCGAAAATCGTACTTTTTCATGATTTTCTCCTGTGAGGTAATATTTATTAACTTGTATTTATCAGACTTAATCTATCGGTACTTACAAAAATAACTCAGAGAACCTGAGTTATTTTAATCACTTATTAAATGACTATCTTTGCTTCTTAGGCTGGCTTCATCCCGTCTTCCAATATTGCCGTCTGCACTTATATTCAAACTCTTCAGCCTGTTCATTTCTCCACTTCACTTTGAAGCGAAGGATGGTGGAGCTGAGGGGATTCGAACCCCTGGCCTCTTCCATGCCGAGGAAGCGCGCTCCCAGCTGCGCCACAGCCCCACGTGAATATCTAGTATTATATCAGGCAGACCGGATTTGTCAATAAATTGAGCAACCGTTAAGGCTTCTCCAGAGCGTTCAGATTAAATACCGGCACATCGTCCGGATCTATCCTATCGGCTATCAGCAACGGAGAGGTCCGATCTTCCTCCCTATTTATCCAGGAGATGGTGCATTGTAGCGGCTGAGTAAGTCTTTCTCCTTGAAAAGCAAGCGGTGTAATCAGGACAACCTTCTTCATATCGCCGGGCCTGATGGTAAACTCACTGGTAGCCTGGCTGCTGCCACTGCTGGAAGGTTGTTCAGGTCGGTCTGCCTCCGGAAGATCAGTCGGCATATCCATAGGCTGGCGTGATGCCTTTATACCGCCCGGACCTGCAGCATCATCTTTGCCTCCCCGGACCGACTGCACCGGTGTGGCTGGCAACGGCTCTGTATCTGCAGCTGACTGAGAAGCCTGTCCCAAATCGATGGATACCCGAGCTGACTTGACAGTGTAATCTGAAACATTCCTTACCCAGATTACCGGCTGCCACATTACCGGCAAGGCTACCTTGACGTCTGCATCTTCAGGCATCTTGGGAATAATACGGTTTATCCCAACAGCAATAACATCCAATGGCACTACCGAAAGGAAATAATCAATACCCTTGCTATTTGTCGGAAGGACCAGTCGCATATTGGGCCTGTAATAACCCGAATCTATAAGTGCATTGAAGACGGCATCATTAAGCTCATTGCTTCTGCCGGATAACAGAGATTTCAATCTATCACGAGCTAACGTATCATTCTTCTTATCCATATCATTGATAGCAACTTTAAAACGAACAATCTCTAATTTGAGATTTCCAGGGTAATTTCTCAAGCCATAATCCACCCAGGCCATGGCATTAGCATAATCTTTATCCAGCAGATAGCTGTTAACGTAATCGAGACATTCCTCCGGGCTGCTTTCGGCTGCCATAGCCGGGGAAGCGCAAAGAAGCAATACCATTAAAAATATAGTCAGGCGCAAAACAACCCCACCCTTCCTAAGCGACAAATACGCACTCTACGCTTACATCTCTTTCGCAGCCTTGTTAACGGCATTTTCCGCCGCTTCCAGGGTACACTCTATATCCTTTTCCGTATGTGAGAAAGTGACAAAGAGCGGAGAATGATAGAAAACACCCTGTCCGTAAAGATGTTTAATAAAGAGGTTTTTAAAGTGCGCAGCCCCCGGATTATCCGTCGCCGGATTTATTGTCATAGCCGGAGGCAACCCCTCCACACTTAGAATTTCTCCGTTATTGCTGAATATCCTTCTCAGGCCGGTCATAAGTTCTTCTCCACGGTGCCATATCATCTCCAGCACAGGCTTATCACGCATCTCTCGGATAACGGCCAGAGATGCAGCCAGAGATAAGGCCTCTCCGGCATAAGTAGTATCTATCTGTAGTTCAGGCACCAGTTTCATCAAATCCGCTTTGCCGGCATAGGCGGATAGCGGATAGCCGTTGCCCATAGCCTTGGCAAGAGTACACATATCAGGAGAAATCTCAAAAAGTTCCTGTGCTCCGCCCAACGATAACCTAAAGCCGGTAATTATCTCATCGAAGATAAGTACTGCACCATATTCCTTTGTCAGACTTCGTAAACGACGCAGAAAAGATAAGCAGGGTTTCCCTCGAAAGTCATAAGGAATGGTTATAAGGCAGGAAATCTCCTTGCCATGTTCCTGAAAAAGCTGTTCAGCAAAGGCCAGGTTACCATATTCAAGGTCATATATATTTCCCTCTAGGCAGGATGGTATTCCCTTGCTGATGCCCACTCCCTCCTTGGCTACCCACCAATCATGCCAGCTGTTATAGCCGCAAGAAATAACCTTTTCTCGACCGGTGGCAGCTCGAGCCACCCTTACAGCGGCGGCGGTAGCGGCGCTGCCGGTTTTCATTGCACGTACCATCTGCGCACACGGCACCACGTTTGCCAGCATTTCCGCCCACTCCCCCTCAAGAGGAGAGGGCATACTGAAAAGAACCCCCTTCTCCATCTGTGCCCTTACCGCTTCTTCAATGGGAGGATACCTGTAACCCAGGATTACCGGTCCATAAGAAGAGCTATAATCTATGAATTCACGGCCTTCTATATCATAGAGATAACATCCTTCCGCCCGTTCTATGTACCAAGGCATATATCCCAGCATATCCTGCCGCGGCTCTTTGGCATGATTCATAGCTCCGCCGGGTATGTAAGTCCGCGCTCGCTCCGCCAATTGCTCTTCCCGTGTTGTGTTCCTCATGAGATCGACCTCCACTATAAACCGTTTCATTAATAATACCCGGCAAAATTACTGGGTAAACGAGAGGGTTATTCTGCTTTAATAATGCGGCAGTCTGGACATTCTATACCATTCGGCAAGCATCTTTATCAAGAATGATTTAATCCTTGATCATTGCTTGCAATATCCTATCTCGTTATACTTCTTGCATAGAGGGAATAATTATATAAAAAATGACGGCGGTATCATGCGGCATAAATCGATAAATGAATTAATTTCTCTGAAAGGAAGGACAGCACTGGTAACCGGTTGCTCCCAAGGCATCGGAGAAGCGATCGTTTCCAGGCTTGCCCAGGCCGGAGCCTCCTTGATACTGGTAGATATTAATCGAAAAAAGCTGGAAAGAGTAAGAAAAGAAAGATGCGCCTCAGTAAATGCCCTCTGCATGACGGTCGATCTATCTAAAAAAGAGGCTATAGATGCACTATGGCGCGATTTTAAAGAGGATAAACCCGATATACTCATCAACAATGCCGGGGTATATCCCTTTCTGGACTATCTTGAGATGACTGCAGATGCCTACAAAAAAATACTTGATGTAAACTTAAACGCCTCCTTCTGGATGTGCA
Organism: bacterium; assembly: GCA_028685295.1. Taxonomy (GTDB): domain Bacteria; phylum UBP13; class UBA5359; order UBA5359; family UBA5359; genus UBA5359. The sequence goes on along the minus strand of JAQUEL010000004.1, from coordinate 46,528 downwards.
GAAACTTTATAAAGCAGCGTAGAAAACAAGGTGGTATTATTATAAATATTTCTTCCATAGAAGCCATACTTCCCTTTAAAGAGAATATGGTTTCATATAGTATCAGCAAAGCAGGCATTATTGCTTTAAGCCGTTCTCTGGCTAGAGATTATGCCAAGAACGGCTTTCGCGTCAATACCATATTGCCCGGAGCTATAAAAACTCCAACCACCAAATCTTTGATGCTGGAAGCAATTTTTAAATTTAAGATAAGATTAGCAAAAACAAGCTATCTCTTTAATAATCGTCTGCCGATCGGACATTGGGGAGAGCCGGATGACGTAGCCAGAGCAGTCCTTTTTCTTGCCAGCGATTTATCCTGTTATATCCAGGGAGCATTGCTTCCGGTGGATGGCGGTTTCCTCTCAGCATAAGCGCCAAACTGCAAGACGAACCCTCTCTTTTATCAAGACCGTGCCTGCTCTTTACGCCTGACTAAATCCAAATATCAACTCCGGCTTCTGGCTAGAAAGAAGGAGAGACGCTCCATTTCCGCAGCCAGATCCACATTTATCAGTTGAATACCTTCCGGAGGAGTAAGTCTAACGGGAGCAAAATTGAGTATAGCCTTAATACCGGCGGCAACAGCCAGATCAAAGGCCTCCCGAGCCGCTTTGGCGGGCACGGCCAGGATGCCCATTTGAATATCCTTTTCAACAGCAGACTCCGCCAGCCGGGAAATATCTTCAATAACTATGCCCTCCCACTTCTTGCCGATCTTGGTGATATCGTTATCGAAAGCAGCTACTATATTAAAACCGCGCTCACAGAAACCCTGATAAGCCAGTAAAGCTGAACCGAGATGACCTATCCCCACCAGGGCAACCTTCCAATCCTGATCTATACCCAATATATGGCCGATACGTTGCCTAAGTTCCGCCACTATATAGCCTCTGCCCGGTGTACCGAACTGGCCGAAGTAAGTAAGGTCACGGCGTATCTGCGCCGCTGTATAGCCGGTAAGATCAGATATTTCCTCAGAAGATATAATCCACTCGTCGGGCAATGTAGATAAGGCTCTGTGATAGACGGACAACCTGGACACCGTCAGCGCAGGAACTTTACGAAAAGGCATATAATACCCCACTTTCAAGAAATTGCCGGAGGAGAATTCTCCTGCTTTATTATACCTGCGAAGGGATGATCAGGCAATATAAGCAGTCTGGCCGGCCCTTGTCCTTAAACGAATGCCTGCGCCATGCTATACTGATGACAGGTGATGAATATGTTCAGATACAGAGTTCTTATCTTGTTTATACTGCTGATTGCATCGCTGCCTTCCGTTGCCGCAGCAGAGCGATATCGCTTTATACCAGCCGAGCCGCAACAGGTAGAGAGGATTGCTCCCGTTACACTGGCGGAACCGATATATAAGGTCGTTCCGCCAGCATTGCAGACACGCCTTATCAATATCCTGGGCCAACAGAGGCCCGCATCTGGAAATGAGCGTGGAGATGTCAAAAGAACCGAAGTATTCGTGGGCTTGTCAGGTACAATAGAAAGGGTTACCGGCTTGGATCTGAGCGGTCTGTCCAGGCTAGGTTCGGAGGCATGTGCCGTAACCTTTTTGAAGGGGAACCCTTCGCGGCTGGTAGTGGCGGCAAATTCTGATTACGGCTTATCCAGCGGTCTGCAGAGATTGGATGAATATGTCGATAATAGCAATGGTAATCGTACCATATCCATCTCCAGACTGCTCGATTATCCCTCCTTTCCGATCCGTGGAGTAATAGAGGGATTCTACGGACGCCCCTGGAGCGAACAGGAACGGATAGAAATGTTGCATTTTATGGGACGTACACGTTTAAACTACTACTTCTGGGCTCCTAAAGCAGTTCCCTCACACAGAGATGAATGGCGGCGTCCTCATTCCAATGAAGAGTTGGCTTCCTTTCGGATACTGTTGGACAAAGCAGAATCACAAAAAATCCATCTGGTTTACGGCATTGCGCCAGGAAAATCCATCTGCTACAGCAGCCGGGAGGATTACAACGCTCTGCTGAACAAAGTTAAATCGGTCCTGCATCTGGGCATCTTTAATATCGCTCTCCTGATGGATGACATCAGCTGGGAATTGAAGAATAAAAATGACAAAAGATCCTTCGGAACATTGGGCAAAGCTCAAGTTGCGCTAGTTCAACGTCTGCATGCCGACTTGAAAAAGCTGCACCCTGGTATCAGGCTCTTCTTTTGCCCAACAAAGTATTTCGGCACAGAGCCGGAAAAATCCGATTATCTGGTCACCATCGGCAAAGGCCTGCCGGCGGATATGGAAATATTCTGGACGGGTACCCGTGTTTACTCCCCATCTATAACTCAGGCTGATGCCGTCAGAATAGGCAATGTTCTGGGAAGAAAACCTCTCTACTGGGATAATTTTCCCGTTAATGATTATATAAGCTCACGCCTCCACCTCGGTCCTCTATTCAATCGCCAAAACGGATTAGAACGCTGTTCGGCCGGTCTGGTGATGAACGCCATGAATCAGGCGGAGGCCTCCAAGATAGCGCTCTATACTGCTGCATCATATCTTTGGAACAGCAAAACCTATATCGCCGGCACTGCCTGGCAAAAATCCTTGGAAGAGATAGGAGGCACTGAAGCTCTACCCTTTCTGGAGGAGATAGCCGTCAGGTTATCAGGATCAGCCCACTGGCCGGAAGGTTATAGTCGCGATCTTGCAGCCAGGCTTGATCGATTGCAAAATGATTATAACGCCGGTAATGCTGAACAGGCAGTGTTTGAAGCCGATGTCTGGCTTGCTTGCCTGCTGCGGAACTCTGCCAGGCTACGGCAGAGCATTGATAACCGGCAGCTTATGGATGAGCTCTCTCCCCTGCTGGAGCGACTAGAGAAGGCAGCTCATCTTTGTCGACAGGTGTTGCCGTTATATTTATCAACAGGGAAGATGGATAAGCAATATCAAGCTCGGATAAAAGAGGCTTCCGTTAATATGTCGGATAGGCCAAAACTCATTTGCCCTGATATAAAAACTATGGAAAATTTTATCAAAGAGACTACTATCCGGTTTATTAGGCCGTGAAACGAAAACGCAGAAGCGTGGCCACGGCTATAACGCCGTCTGTCCAGTTTAGCTTTTTGCCTTCTTGCCTGCTTCTTGGGTGATAGGCAATGGGCACCTCGATTATGCTGTACCCGGCTTTCAGCAGCTTTGCAGTTATCTCCGGGCAGATCTCAAAGCCATTGCTGTAAAGTGGAATTGACGCTATAACCTCTCTGCGGAATACCTTATAGGCCGTAGCTTCATCCGTGAGCCTGGCCCTGTAAAGCAGGTTTGTCATAGCCGTCAGAGCTTTGTTGGCCAGCAGATTGGGTAGCGGTATGCGATTACGCCGGTTCAGAAAGCGTGAACCGTAAACCACCTCGGTATTTCCACTGACGATGGGTTCTATCAAGGCTGGGTAATCATGGGGATCAAGCTCCAGATCTGCATCCTGAAAAATAATTATATCACCCTTTGCTTCCGGCAATCCCCGCCTTAACGCCGCTCCTTTGCCCCGATTTACCGGCTGCTCTATCAGGCGTACCTTCCCTTCAGCGGTCATAGCTCTAACCTTCTCCCTGGTGCCGTCGGTAGAACCGTCATCAACAACAATTATCTCTTTTCGTAATGGCTGCCGCCTTATACAATTGATAACGTCCACTATATATTCCTGCTCATTAAAGACCGGAATGATAACCGAAAGCAGCATCAGATCTTCCTTTCTTTCCGCAGCTTGAATATAGCCGCAATCACCTCTCCGCCAGCAGTGGTTTCCAGATATACCTGTACCAAGTAATCCGACCGGCGCATCTTTTGATAGAGCCCTTGCCTTAAAGGGCCGTAAGCTTCAGGGCGGCTGATAATGATCCAATCTATTCTGTTTTTAACCAGGTATTCCCGGCTGATCTGCGGTAACGGCTGCTCAATATCCCACCAGCTCAAATCGGCAAAGTATCTGTAGGGATAATCGAGCAAGCAGGCTGTCTGCCTGGGATTAAAGGTTAACAGGCGCTCCTTGGAACGGGTGTTTTTGCGCAGCCAACGCGCAACTCCTGTCATCCCCTGCAGTTCACCGTAATTGCTGATTATACGTTTTTGTTTAGCTGCATCACAGGAAAGAACTATAAATGAATTGGTTATAAATGCCAGTATTACAATTGTGGCTAGGAAGCTGCGCAGAGCGATATTTCTGCTGATCGGCTTTAAAGCCATATAAAATACGAGCGTTGTCACCAGTCCCAAAGACAGCAGAGATTCCAGCTGTCCCTGCATCGGCCATGACCAGAGACTAAAAATGGTAGCCAAAAGTGAATAAAAAATTATAGGCGTATATCTGCTTATCTGGAAGAAGGCTAAAGAAATCATTAGCGTTAGTGAAGGCAAAGCCGGAAAAATCAGCCGGGAACCGTACTGATGTCCCATGAGGCTGATGTAGGTTAGCAGGCTAATGGCAAGAACTGTATGAAAGGCGTAAACACTGCCGGCGGAGCCTTGATCGGCTAAAGATCCGGCCAAACCTTTCAATTTACCGCTGAATGGCAGAGCAAAGACTAGAAGAATATACGACCAGGGAAAATCACGCTGATTAAGATTCTGAACATACAGCTTACGTAAATCCGGTCCCCCTATACCAAGATAAGAGCATCTTTGTGCAAGCAATGCAGGTGAGAGCATCTGCTCCAGATAGCCTGCTCTAGGCCATCCAGCCATCTTTAATTGCCAAACCACCGCTAGTACCGGCACAAAGAGCATAGCGCCGATCAGTATAAAGCCGTACCTTCTATTACTGTTCTTACAAGCCCATAAGATTAGTGCAACTAGAAATGCCGGCAGCAATACGATTCCAAGGTATTCCTTAGTCAGTGTAGCGGCAGCCAGAAGCAGCCATGCCGGCAACCAGTATCGCCCCTTATTTGAGCGGAAGCTCAAACAAACCGCATAAATAGCAACAGTTACCAGAAAGAGAGCCAGATTATCCGCCCATACCCTGTCGGCATCACGCCAAAGAGCTGGAATGAAAGCAAATAGTGCTGTAGCCCACAATGCCTGCCGGGAAGATTTGAAATGAAGCAGCGTTATTTTGTAGAAAAATATTACGGCGCCAAGATTGAGAGCTATCCCCAGAATTCTTCCTATTTCGATAGTATTTTCTCCTGCCAACCTATATACCCAGGCCAGTATATATGGAAATAAAGGCGGATGTAGAGCATCGATGGTTTTGAGGTCTATTTGATCACCGGTAATTGATGCTAGTATCTCCCTTCCTACAAGAGTATAGAAATATTCATCCGAGCTGACGCCATGTAATCTTCCGAAGGTCATTATGCGACCGATTATGACTAGAATGAAAAGAAAATAAATCACAAAACGCTCCACTATATGTCGTTAACGTATAGCCATGCTATAGCTTTATTCCCTAGCAAGCGTTTTTTTAAACTTGGCAAGCTTCATGCTGATAATTCGACATTAAGTTGCATTTGTAAGTTTGGAATCCAGGGAGGTTTAAGCTTAATGATTCAACCATTGGGAGATCGCATAGTAGTTAGACCGGCTAAGGCGGAGGCGATGACTGTCAGCGGCATTGTCCTGCCCGATACAGCCAGAGAGAGGCCGCAGGAGGGTGAAGTTGTTGCTGTAGGCAGCGGCCAATTACTGGAGAACGGAAAACGCGGTCCAATGGAAATAAAGATCGGCGATACCGTTATTTACGCCAGATACAGCGGGACTGAAGTTAAAGTGGGAAGAGACGAGTATCTCATTATGCGTGAGAGCGATGTTTTGGCTATCAGATAGATGCTGTTCGATAAACTTTAAATAGAAAGTGCCGGTATTCCGTTCTGGCTACCGGCACTTTTCTGTACTTCAATGCTGCCTATTTCAGATCATACGAAGAAGATTCCGGTAGCTGATTTTTAGGCTTGTAAAGGGATCTTCCTTAAAATCGTCATCCTGCTCCACGATATACCATTCAACCCCTGCATCTTCGCAGGCAGAAAGAATAGCCTCCCAGTTGAGGTTGCCTTCTCCGATTTCCGCCATGATCGGGGCGTTATCCCGAACTGCCATATCTTTGAGGTGGACAGTCGGTATCCTGCCGGACAGACTCCGGATCCAGGCGGCCGGGTCGGCTCCGCCACGCTGTATCCAGTGAACATCTATCTCGGCCATGAAGACGGTCGGATCGCTATCTTCATAGAGTATCTGCAATCCCGTTCTGTCTCCGTATCGCTCCAGTTCAAAGCTGTGGTTATGATAAATAAAGATAAACCCTTCTGCCGCTAAAGCAGCGGCAATCTTTGAAGCAGCTACGGCAAAGCGGTGATAGCCGTCTGCATTACGATACTCACCCGGTAATCCGCCGATACCGATATAACGGCATCCGTAAATTTCATGCTCTTCAATAACGCCGGCCAGATCCTCTTCCATCCGCTTATAATCTATATGGGTATTACAGATCTCTAATCCCAGGTCATCAGTCATTTTTTTCAATTCCGCCGGCCCTATCGGCCCCATTCCGGATATCTGCACCGCCTGATAACCGATATCTCTGACTCTTTTCAGGCTGGCGGCAATATCCGACGGTGTCTTGAGGTACTCCCTGATGGTGTAAAGCTGAGCTGCTATTTGGTTCCTCTCCAATTTAAATCCTCTCCTTCAATGTTCTATATTTCTCATAGGCTCTGTCCCAGATTTCCGGATTCTGCGGCAGATACTCTATCAGATCAAAGGAATTACCGACTACCTCCCGTGCATTTGCCAGAGAGGCTATCTCACCTCGAGTTATTGCCTGGACCAGTATATTTCCGGCTGCAGTAGCCTCATCCGGGCCTGCCAGCACCTGCATATGGCAGGCTGAAGCCGTAAAGGAGTTGAGCATAATGTTCTTGGAGCCGCCCCCCACGATATGCAGAGTCTCGTAATCCGCTCCGGTAAGCTTTTTCAACAGAGCCATAACCTCACGGTACCTGAGGGCCAGGCTCTCCAATACACATCTGGCGTATCCTCCAGCACCCTCAGGAAGAGGCTGTCCCGTTTTGCGGCAGAAGGCATCTACTTTATCCATCATATCGCCCACATTCATGAAATCAGGCTCGTCGACATCAATAAGAACTTGTAGCGGAGCCGTCTTTTCAGCCGCCGCCACCATCTCCGGGTAGGACATCGGAATTCCCCTGCTCTCAAGCGAACGCCTGATACCTTGCAGCAACCACAACCCCACTATATTCTTAAGATAACGTATGCTTCCTCCGTAGCCTACTTCGTTGGTAAAATCATATTGCATGCCTTCATCGTTTATCAAAGGCTTCTCCAATTCAGCACCCATTAATGACCATGTGCCGCTGCTGATATACGCCCAGCGCTCACCCTGCGCCGGTACAGAGGCCACGGCACTGGCGGTATCATGAGAGCCGACACATATCAACTCCATACCAGAGGCATTGCACTCCTCGGCGATCTCCTTAAGAAGAGGACCGATAATAGTACCGGGATAGACCAAGCTTGGAAGGATATCAGCCGGCAATCCCAACCGTTCCAAAAGGCTGGTCGCCCACCGATGAAACGACGGATTATAGAAATGACTGGTAGAAGCGATGGAGAGATCAGCTGCCCCCTGGCCAGTAAAGAGATAACCCAAGAGATTGGGCATAAATAATAGGCTATGGGCAGCTTTAAGATATCCGGGAGATCGCTTTTCCAGGGCATAGAGTTGAAAGAGCGTATCAAAACGCATGGTCTGTAAACCTGTTATGCGATAGAGCTCTTCACGAGATATCAGACCGTAGATCTCTTCCGGAATACCCTCGGTTATAGGATCGCGATACATCATGGGCAGTCCTATCAGGATGCCGTCTTCCGTAAGCAGGCCGAAATCCACGCCCCAGGTATCTATGGCCAGGCTCACTATATCCTTGTATCTTGCCGTAGCTGCCTGAAGACCGAATTTCAACTCTTCAAAGAGACGGTATACATCCCAGTGAAGATGCCCCTGTACCAGCAAGGGCCTGTTTTGGAAACGATATACTTCTTCCAGTAGCAGCCTGCCGTTCTTCACCGTTCCAACAATTGCCCTACCGCTTTCAGCGCCAAGATCAAAAGCAAGATATCGCATATTTACCTCCATAATCAATCAAGCACTCAGTAGGATTTTAGTATATTTCTCAACAGTTGTAAAATATTGAATCAGCATGCGGCCGATATATGTATTATCATGCTTTCCGGCAAACATCTTCGCACCCGGCCCATAACCATAAAGAGGAACATCTCTGTCAGTGTGGCCAAAAGTAGTCCAATCAGCCGATATTACACCATTCTTATCCAGAAGATCCAACCCTCCGGTTTCATGATCGGCAACGACCAATACCATAACATCGCCCCGCGCCTCTGCAAAGCGCACTGCTTCAGATATAGCTTTGTCAAAGGATGCTATTTCCCTGATAACGCCCGGCAGGTCATGAACATGCGCAGCCCAATCTATCTTTCCGCCCTCCACCATTAGAAAAAAGCCTCTCTTATCTTTAGCAAGCAAATCGGCAGCTTTAACCGTCATCTCAGCCAAATCCGGCTCGTGCTTGCCGCCGTTTAAAGCACCTCTGCTGAAGAGCCCTAATGAAGGCAGAGAATCGCTTTGCGCCATCTCGGATCTCTTTCTTAACAATTTATATCCATTATTCTTCGCCAGCTTAATCACATCGGTATTATCCTTACGCAGGCTATCGGAAACATATTCCGGAACAAAAAAACCGTAACCCCCGCCCCATATCAGGTCCAGACGTTTAAGTATCATGGCTGTTGCAATGGAAGCTTCATCTTTACGTGCATTGACATGAACTGCAAATGCTGCAGGAGTGGCATGAGTAACAGTTACGGTAGTGACCAGACCTACACGCCTGCCGGTTCGAGAAGCTACCTCAGATACGTTTTCCAGTAGTATCCCTTTGGGAGACATCCCCAAATATCCGTTACTCGTCTTCACACCAGTAGCCAGCGCTGTGGCAGCAGCAGCTGAATCGGTAACAGCGCCGCCATATGAATATGTTGTCAAGCTGCCGCTGACCGGCAGCTTCTCCATTTCCAGTTTAGCGTTCTTCAGACTGAGACGAGTTGCCTTGATATGCTCAAAGCCCATGCCGTCACCAATCATCAGAATGACTCCCCGCGGCAGGTGCCGCGGCAGCCTGATAGCCTCCTCCTCTTTTAAACCGGATATTTCACCGGCTTTGACCGGAAGCAGCCGGGTACAAATATCAGACTGGAATATCCATAGCACGATACAGCAACTAACTATGATAAGCAACATTAATCTTTTACGCATTATCTTTACACCACCTTATTATCTTTTCAGGATATATAACCTGCTGCAGATAGAGTCCCTGCGGTGGTGCAGCCGGGCCTGCCGCTTTACGATCCCCAGCCTCCAGAATATGCGGTATCTCTTCCGGAAGAAGCCTTCCTCGTCCTACATCTACCAAGGTACCGACAATATTTCTTACCATCTGATAAAGGAAGCCATTTGCCTCGGCTGTAAATATCAATAGTCCATCGCTCCGGCATTTCACTTCCAGGCGTCTTAGATTACGCACAGTACTCTTTACCGGACTGCCGGAAGACATCATGGAAGCAAAATTCCGTTCCCCCACAAGATGACTACAGGCTCTTTTCATAGCATCGATATCAAGTTTATAGGGGATAAAAGCCGTATAATTTCGCAGTAAAGCCGAAGGTTGCGCCCGGTTTATTATGCAGTACCGATAAATCTTGCCAACGGCTGAGTAGCGGGGATGAAATGAAAGCTTCGCCTCTGCCGCACGCTTAACAACAATGTCCCGGGGAAGAACGCTGTTTAATGCAAGCGGTAACCGCTCTACCTGAATATCATGCTCCAATATGAAGCCGGCTACCTGACCCAGTGCATGCACCCCGGCATCGGTTCTGCCGGAAGCGTTTACCCGGAAAGGACGGCCAAATAGGCGTTTCAAGGCGTTTTCCAGCTCCCCCTGGATTGTTCGCACTTGCGGCTGATACTGGTATCCACAGAAATCTGTGCCGTCATATTCCAACAACACCGCCAGATTACGCCCTGCGGATGCAGTTGCCGGTTGTTTATTATCGGTTATCGGTTTTAAGATCCCCATACAAGCCTCTAAGTTTTCAATGATATATGTTTTTTATCGTCAAATAGGATTTCAAACCAATGCCACCCCTGGTAATGACAAAGGGACACTGGTAAAACCCTGTGTCCCCTCTGCCTGTTTTTGCATAACACATAGCACTCTCATTAAAGGCCGTTGCGCTGCTACACCAACTCTATTATCGCCATAGGCGAAGCATCACCACGCCTGAACCCCATTTTGAGAATACGAGTATATCCGCCTTGTCTATCCTTATAGCGCGGACCAATCTCACTGAAAAGCTTACCGGCAACTTCTTTATCATAAAGGTAAGCAATTACCTGTCGTCTGGCATGGAGATCATTTTTAGCAGCCAGAGTTATCAGCTTTTCGGCGATTGGCCTTATCTCCTTTGCCTTCATCTCCGTAGTATTGATCTTTCCATATTTAAACAGAGAGGTTACCAGGCTCCTGAATAGTGCAATACGCTCATCTGTCGGCCTGTTCAGCTTCCTGCCGGCTATCCTATGTCTCATTTAACAACCTCCTACTCAGCCGATTCCTTTAACGTCAATCCATGCTCGGCCAGCTTCTCTTTTATCTCTTCAAGTGATTTCTTACCAAAATTCCTGACGCCGGTTATTTCGCTATCAGTTTTGGTCAGCAATTCTTCCACTGTATTTATGCCTGCCCTCTTAAGGCAATTATAAGGCCTGACGGACAGGCCCAGCTCCTCAAGAGTAAGTTCCTTGATTTTTTTGCTCTCAGTTTCAACCTCTTTTGCTTCCGTGCCCTCAAATGTGACACCGGAGAAATCAAAGAAAAGCTTTAGATGGTCATGCAGCAATCTGGCGGCAAAACCCATTGCCTCTTCCGGCTTTAGGCAACCATTCGTCCAGACTTCCAGTATCAGCTTATCGTAATCGGTCACCTGGCCGACACGAGTATCCTCAACTATATAATTCATCCTTTGTACCGGTGTAAAGATAGAGTCAATAGGAATTATCCCCACCTGATGTCCGAAACGACGATGCTTCTCGGCCGGAACATACCCGGCACCACGCTCAACGATTATATCCATGAAGAGTCGAGCATTCTTCTCAGTCAGTTCGGCTATGTGTAAGTCGGGATTACATATCTCGACTTCCGCCGGCACAATTATATCGGAAGCTTTAACCTCTCCTATCCCTTCAGCCTCAATACGCATGGATCTAGGCTCATCACCACTCAGTTTGACAGCCAGTTCCTTCATATTAAGAACTATCTCGGTTACATCCTCGGCAACACCCGGTAAGGTTGAGAACTCATGTAAAACACCCTCAATTTTTACAGCCGTGATTGCTGCTCCGGGAAGCGAGGACATCAATGTACGACGTAATGCGTTTCCTATGGTGTTACCGAATCCGCGCTCCAGCGGCTCGATTACCAATTTCATATATCTTTCATCAGATACCAGACACTCTATCTTGGCCATTATTTCAGCCATATGTACCTCCCCTTTATCAAACCAGTCAGAGCTTTATCTGGAGTAGAACTCAACAATCAACTGCTCCTGGATAGGAACATCAATATCTTCGCGGACAGGATTTCTGACAACCTTGCCCTTCATCTCCTCAGCATTAAGCTCCAGCCAGGCGGGAATCTGCCTCTGCACAGCCGACTCAACAGATGCCTTGATCTCTTCTATATCCCTGCTGCCTTCACGAACTTCAATTGTATCGCCAGGCTTTACAATATAAGAGGGGATATCCACCTTGCTGCCATTCACAGCGAAATGACCGTGACGCACCAATTGCCTGGCCTCTCGCCTGGAAGCGGCAAAACCCATTCTGAAGATAACGTTGTCAAGCCTTCGCTCCAGAAGGAAAAGCAGATTTTCACCTGCAACTCCCTTCATACGCTCAGCATCTTCAAAATAATTGCGGAATTGACGCTCCAAAACCCCGTATATGCGGCGTACTTTCTGCTTTTCTCTCAACTGAATACCGTATTCCGTGAACTTGGAACGCACGGCTCTCTTCTTATCACCCGGAGCGCCTGCACGACGCTCAACGGTACACTTAGCCATATAACACCGCTCGCCCTTCAAAAAGAGCTTATTACCCTCGCGGCGACATAATCTACATACCGGTCCAGAATAACGTGCCATATTTCTTCACCCCCTGCTTTTCAAACTCTTCTTCTCTTAGGTGGCCGACAACCATTATGAGGTATCGGCGTAACGTCTTTAATAAGGCTGACGTTCAAACCTGCAGCCTGAAGCGATCTAATAGCCGCTTCACGTCCTGCACCAGGTCCCTTAACATAGACCTCTACCTGACGCATGCCATGCTCTATAGCTTTTTTAGCCACAGATTCGGCAGCAGTCTGGGCGGCAAAAGGAGTGCCTTTTCGTGATCCTTTAAATCCCATACCGCCTGCACTGGCCCATGAAATTACAGCACCATGCGTATCCGTAATCGTTACCAGTGTGTTATTAAAGGTGGAATGGATATGTGCCATACCTTCCAAAATATTCTTACGTTCTCTCTTTTTTACCTTCTGGGCTCCTGTTCTCCTCGCCAACTTTAAACCTCCAATCTTAACACGGGTTCATGCTTTAAGCTATCCCCGCCGACACGCAAAGTTACGGCCGATGTTACAACCAGCCGTACCCTTGAATTATTTCTTTCTTCTGATCCCCACCGTACGTCTCGGACCTTTGCGTGTCCTGGCATTGGTGCTTGTGCGCTGCCCGTGAACGGGAAGACCGCGACGATGACGCAATCCTCTATACGAGCCAATATCGATCAGGCGCTTTATATTCATCGTAACTTCGCGTCTGAGATCACCCTCAACCATATATTCCTTATCAAGAATTTCTCGCAAACGACCGATCTCTTCTTCAGTAAGATCCCTTACCCGGGTAGATGCCTCTACGCCGGATTTTGTAATAACAGCATCACTTGTGGTCTTGCCCACACCATAAATATAGGTTAAAGCAACATCCACCCTCTTATCTCTTGGCAGATCAACGCCCGCTATTCTTGCCAAATTCTTACACCCCCCTGTATTCGCTTGGAGCAACCAGCCGCTCCAATGGCCTTGTAAAATCTGTTCTTAAGCAACAGTAGACGTAATACTCTCAGCCCTGTCTCTGTTTATGCTTTGGATTCTCGCAGATCACCATAACTTTGCTATGACGCCGTATCACCTTGCATTTTTCGCATATAGGCTTTACAGATGGTCTGACTTTCATTACCGTTACCTCCCGGCCTAACCATCGATAGAAAATGGAGAGGCCAAACTCTTACTTGAATCTATATACAATCCTGCCGCGGTTCAAATCATACGGTGACAGCTCGACCTTTACTCTGTCACCCGGAAGTATGCGGATGAAATGCATCCGGATCTTGCCCGAGACATGCGCCAGTATATTATGGCCATTATCCAACATGACCCTGAACATGGCATTGGGCAATGTTTCTAGGATCTTGCCCTCCATCTCGATAACTCCCTCTTTTTTGGACATTAAGCTTCTACCTCCAAACTCTATTCAAGCCTCACAATTCCGTCAATATTGTTGCGCCGTCGCTAACGAGCGCTACAGTGTGTTCATAATGCGCCGACAGGCTCTGATCCGCAGTTATAATGGTCCAGCCGTCAGCAAGCTGGCGTATACCATAACCGCCTGCATTGATCATCGGCTCTATAGCCAGCGTCATGCCTTCCTTAAGCAACGTTCCATGCCCGGGCCTGCCGTAATTAGGCACCTGCGGATCTTCGTGCAGAGAACGTCCTATGCCGTGGCCGACAAGATCCCGAACTACGCTATAGCCGTTCATCTCGGCATATTGCTGTATTGCCGCTCCCACATCTCCTAACCGCCTACCGGGAGTTGCCTTTTCAATCCCTTTATAAAAGGCTTCGCGGGTAACCCTTATCAGCCTTTCTGCTTCTACCGATATGGCCCCAACGGGGCAGGTCACCGTTGCATCTGCATAAAACCCATCAAAATTCGCTCCCAGATCGAGGCTGATGATATCACCTTCACAAAGAACCCTCTCCCCGGGTATACCATGCACAACTTCATCGTTTACTGACGTACATAAAGTAGCAGGATACCCGCGATATCCTTTAAATGCCGGTATAGCTCCAGCCTCTCTAAGGCTGGTCTCAGCCAGTGTATCCAGTTCTACGGTCATTACACCTGGGTATACGGCGGCACTGACTTTTTGCAACGTAGCGGCAACAATTTGCCCTGCACAACGCATCTTCTTGATCTCGGCTTTGTTCTTTCGTATGATCATTGTGCCTGGTCACAAGCCGTCTTCCGGATATTATCAAGGGTATGTATTATCATTTCAAAAACCGCCTGCACTCCTTTATCTCCTTCAACGGGATAGAGCAAACCCATGTTTCTGTAGTATTCAATCAGAGGCTTTGTCTGCGCCTCATAAACATTCAGCCTATTTTCAACGGTGGCCGGCTGGTCATCAACTCTCTGATATAGCTCACCACCACAAATATCGCAGATGCCTTCTGTTCTGGGCGGCATATTAACTGCATGGTATATGGCACCGCAACTCTTGCAAATACGTCGTCCGGAAAGTCGCTCCACCAGTAGCTGCCGACTAACTTGCAGATTAAAAACAGCCTGGACATTCGACTCTAAGTCCGACAGCACCACTCCCAGCTCTTCAGCCTGTGGAACAGTTCTTGGAAATCCATCAAGTATATATCCTGTCGACAGGCAATCAGATTGACCGAGTCTATTACGTATCAGCCCAATTACAATATTATCAGGCACAAGCCGCCCGCTTTCCATATACTCACGGGCTCTGGCTCCCAACGGCGTTCCGGCGGCTAGGGCGGCACGCAACATATCCCCTGTAGAAATATGCGGCGTGCCGGTTCTCTCAACCAACACCTTGGCCACGGTACCTTTACCGGAGCCGGGTGCTCCTAATAATATTATTCTCATTGCACTCCTGCCAAATGCGAATACAATCCCGCATTTATTTTATGAAGCCCTCGTAATTACGCATAAGCAGATGAGCCTCGATCTGCTGCATGGTCTCCAATGCCACACCAACCATAATCAAAAGCGAAGTGCCTCCATACATATAGTATATCTGTATATGCGTCAGATTCATAAGATATGTAGGCACAACGGCTATAAATGCCAGGAAAAACGCTCCAGCCATGGTAATTCTTGTAATTACTTTATTGAGATACTCTGCCGTCGGCCGGCCGGGTCTTATACCGGGAACAAAGCCGCCATATTTCTTCATGTTATCGGCAACCTCAACCGGGTTGAAGATAACGGCAGTGTAAAAGAAAGTAAAGAGCACTACCAATATCGCGTAAAAGAAGGAGTACCAAAACGATCCGGGTGAAAATATATTCTTAATCCAAGTCATTACGCTGCCCAATGCTCCAACCTGCGGCGCAAACTGAGCAACAGTAGCTGGGAAGAGAAGCACCGAGACCGCAAAGATTATAGGAATAACCCCCGATTGATTAACCTTCAACGGAATAAAAGTACTCTGACCGCCGTACATCCTGCGTCCAACCACACGCTTGGCATACTGAACAGGTATACGACGCTGCCCCTGCTGGATAAATATTATACCCACTACCATAGCAACAAAAATTGCCAGGAAGAGCAGAACATCAAAGAGGGTCACGGCATGCGCCCGTATACTTTGAATAACCTGGCTGATGTCACTAGGCATCCTGGCCAGAATACCGGTGAAGATCAACAGCGAAATACCGTTACCGATCCCCTTCTCTGTGATCTGTTCACCCAGCCACATAAGAAAGGCTGTTCCAGCTACCAGAGTAACAACAATCATGGGGAATGTTACAGTTGAAACTGAAAGAATATTCGATTTGTACAGCCACAGACATATACCCCCGCCTTGAAAAAAGGCCAACACTACCGTCAGATAGCGGGTATATTGTGTTATCTTCTTACGACCGGATTCGCCCTCTTTGGACATCTCTTCCAAAGTGGGCACAGCAATTGTAAGAAGCTGCATAATAATGGAGGCGTTAATGTACGGTGCTATACCCATAGCAAAAATTGAAAACTTGCGTAATGCACCGCCGGAAAACACGTCCATCAAACCAAGAAGGCCACCGCTGGAGAAGAGCTTCTCCATGGCTACCCTGTCAATTCCGGGAACCGCTATATGTAATCCCAGAACGAAAATTCCTATCATCCCGAAAACATATAATATACGCTTACGCAGTTCGGGAATCTTGAAGGCACTCAAAAGAGAGGCCAACATCTATATCACCTCTACCTTGCCGCCGGCAGATTCAATCTTCTCCGCAGCGGACTTTGTAAAACGATTTGCCTTTACAGTGAGGTTACGCTCCAACGCACCATCGCCCAGAATCTTGAGTCCGTCTTTCAGATCGTTAACCATTCCCAGTCCCAACAGTAATTCCGGCGATACCTCAGTACCATTATCAAAGCGATTAAGGTCCGCCACATTTATTTCAGCATAATCGACCGAGAATATATTAGTGAATCCCCTTAATTTGGGAAGACGTCTGTAGAGAGGCGTCTGCCCGCCTTCAAAACCCGGACGCACACTGCCACGAGCTTTCTGTCCCTTCTGTCCACGACAGGACGTTTTCCCGTGACCGGAACCTGTGCCGCGGCCGACACGCTTTATACTATGTCTCGCACCCTTTGCCGGACGCAGATCATGTAATTCCAATGCTCGCACCTACTTTCAACTGAACGTTAAACAACTTTCTCAGGCTATGTCTCAATCATCAGCCTTTCTATTTTACCATAATAATTTACGATATCCAGATACAAATAACCGCTAAATATATTCTCAGTCTTCCTTTTCCACTTCCAGCATATAGCGCACCTTGTTGATCATCCCTATCACCTGAGGGTGATCATTATGATATCTTACCGCATTCAGCTTACGCAAGCCGAGAGCTGCTATAGTGGCTTTGTGATCTTTAGGCGCTCCGATAGCGCTCTTTTTCAGAGTAACCTTCAGCCTCGCCATTCTAATTTACCTCCGTTCCTCTAACCGGCCAGGTCTTCGACTTTCTTGCCGCGTATCCTGGCTACATCCTCTGCAGAACGTATATGCTGCAAAGCATCCATAACAGTCCTTACAACGTTGATAGCATTGGATGTCCCCAGGGACTTAGTTAGGATATCCTTGACACCGGCAGCCTCAAGGACGGCACGCACAGGTCCACCGGCAATAACGCCTGTTCCTGGAGCAGCAGGCTTCAATATAACCTTGCCGGCGCCTAATGTCCAACTGATTTCATGGGGAATCGTCGTTCCCACAAGTGGAAGTTTTATAAGGTTCTTTTTGGCATCTTCAATACCCTTACGAATCGCCTCTGGTACCTCACCGGCCTTTCCCAGCCCTGCTCCCACATGTCCCTGACCATCACCCACGACCACCAGCGCACTGAAGCTAAACTTACGGCCGCCTTTAAGTACTTTGGCAACCCTGTTGATCTTGACTACCTTTTCGGTAAGCACAAGTGTATTAGGATCTATCTTAGCCATTACTTCTCCTCCATGCTAGAACTTCAATCCGGCTTCGCGTGCAGCTTCAGCCAGAGCCTTCACGCGGCCATGATAGAGATAGCCGCCTCTATCAAAAACTACTTCGCTTACTCCGGTATCAAGGCAACGCTTGGCGATAAGATTGCCTACCGCAGCGGCAGCCTGGATATTTCCGCCATTCTCAATGTCACCCTTGATCTCCGGGTCTATCGTAGAAGCTGCACACAGCGTATTGCCCGCCTGATCATCTATAACTTGTGCATATATATGGCATAGACTTCTAAAAACATTAAGCCTTGGCCGTTGCGGCGTACCGGATACCTTGTTTCTAACCCGAAAATGCCTTTTTTGTCTGGCTATTACTTTTTTTGCTGTATTACCCATCGCCTAACTCCTTCAACTCAGCCTATTTACCAACCTTGCCGGCTTTACCGGCCTTCCTGCGGATACGCTCGCCCTCATAAGCTATACCCTTGCCTTTATACGGCTCAGGCGGCAATATGGCCCTGATATTGGCAGCCATCTCTCCAACGCGCTGCTTATCAATACCCTGAACTATTATCCGGTTATTTCCTTCTACGTTCAATTCAATGCCTTCCATCGGCGTGACTTCAACAGGATGTGAGAAACCCACCTGCAATACTAGGTCATTACCCTGCTTTTGCACACGATAACCCACACCGGTAATAACCAACCGCCTGGTATAACCATTGGTCACACCCTCAACCATATTGGCGACTAAGGACCTGCTTAAGCCGTGCAAGGCTCTGTGCAACTTACTGTCAGTCGGCCTTTCTACCCGGACAACGCTATCTTCCACAACAACCTTCATATCAGGGTTCAAATGCTGTGTCAATTTACCTTTAGGCCCTTCAACGGTTACTATACTATTTTCAACCTTAATTCCGACCCCTGCCGGGATGGGAATAGGCATTTTCCCAATTCTTGACATCGGTCATACCTCCATTCTACCAGACATAACATAGAACTTCGCCGCCGACACCGGCTGCTCTGGCAGCTTTGTCGGTGAGAATACCCTTGGAGGTAGACAAAACAGCCACTCCAAGCCCGTTAAGAACTTTAGGCACCTCGGCATGACGGGCATACACCCTTATGCCTGGTTTACTAACTCTGGTAATACCGGTTATAACGGCTTCACGCTTGGGCCCGTATTTCAGGTGAATCCTAATAACATCCTGAGGTTTACGCTTACTGACCTCAAAACGATTAATGAATCCCTCTTCCTTCAATATATCCGCAAGCGCCATCTTTATCTTTGATGCAGGGACCTCTACAACATCATGATTGGCCCTGCTGGCATTACGTATCCTTGTCAGCATATCAGCTATAGGATCGGTCACGATTATCACCCTCCACTCACACTTGCACTATTGCATAATCTTACGGTTACCAGCTTGACTTGGTAATACCGGGTATCATGCCACGATGTGACAGCGTTCTGAAACAGATCCGGCACATACCGAACTTACGCATAAAACCACGTGGTCTCCCGCATATACGACAGCGGCTGTGTTGTCTTACAGAAAACTTCGGCTGCGCATTTGTCTTATTTACCAGACTCTTCTTAGCCACTTCTTACCTCCATCTTATCAGAAGTCAGGAGCCAGGGGGTCCAAATTTCTGAATTCCCCTCGCCTAAACAACTATTCCTTCTTCGCTTTTGCGGCTTCAGCAATGATTCGCTCAGCCGTATGTGCCGGCACCTCTTCAAAATGCGACTCTTCCATGATAAAGCTACCGCGTCCCTGCGTTATCGAGGTCAGGTCAATGCTATATCTCTGCATTTCAGCCAGAGGCACTATGGCCTTTACCACCGTACGGCCGCTACCTTGCGGTTCCATACCAAGTATACGGCCTCGCTTGGTGTTCAGATCGCTGATTATATCACCGGTATTGGCATCCGGCACATTCACTTCAACGTTCATGACCGGCTCCAGTAGAACAGGCGCGGCATCGGCAAACCCTTTTTTGAAGGCCATAGAGCCGGCAATCTTAAAAGCCATCTCCGATGAATCAACCGGATGGAAGGATCCGTCGACCAGCGTCACCTTGACATCCACAACATTGTATCCAGCCAGAATGCCTTCCTGCATAGCTTCACGCACACCCTTCTCCACTGCAGGAATATACTGCCTGGGTACAGCACCGCCAAATATCTTATCAACAAACTCAAACCCTTCACCTCGCGGCATAGGTTCGATCTCTATAACACAATGTCCGTATTGACCGCGACCACCGGATTGCTTCTTATGTTTATATTCCGATTTGGCCTGAGCAGTTACCGTTTCACGATACGGTATCTTCGGTACGGCTACTGCCACATCAACACCGAACTTACGTTTCAAACGATCAACAGCTATATCAATATGCGTTTCACCCATACCGGAAAGCAGCGTTTCCCCGGTCTCCGTATCTCGTCGAACATGTAATGTAGGGTCTTCATCCACCATGCGCTGCAGTGCCGCCCCAAGCTTGTCTTCATCGCCTTTTGTCTTAGGATAAACAGCAGCCGACATTATTGGGTGCGGAAAGCTTATGCCGGGAATTACGATCTGCTTATCCTTATCACACAATGTATCACCGGTTACCGTTACCTGCAGCTTTGCTACCGCACCAAAATCACCGGCACCCACACCATCTGTAGCCTCTTGCTTCTTACCGGTGGTATAAAACACCTGGCCTACACGCTCATCGGCATGTTCATGCAGAGGATTGTAAACGTGGGAATCAGATTTCAATGTACCGGTAAAGACTCTAAAATATGTGAGCTTACCAACATAAGGATCAGCCATAGTTTTATATACCAACGCCGCCAGCTTATCCGTATCAATTTCAATTGCATCATCGGTTTTGGGATCAGTACCTGTAACCGTGGCTACCGGTGCAGGTATCCACTCGATCAATGCCTCCATCAGCGACTGAACGCCTATACCTGTCGCAGCTGACCCACAAAAAACCGGAAATACGTTTCCAGCACTAATAGCACGCTTCATTCCATAAATAACTTCATCAGCGGTCAGATCCTCACCCTCCAGATACTTCATCAGAAGATCATCGTCACCTTCCGCAGCCAGTTCTATTACTTTCTCCCTATTGGCGGTCGCCTCGTCCATCAGCTCAGAAGGAATATCCGTAATGGTGTAATCCTTTCCATCTGTGTACAGAATTGCTTTCATCTGTAACAGATCTACAACACCCTTGAAATCTTGCTCCGATCCAATCGGCAACTGTAACGGCACAACATTATTGCCAAATCCATCCCTGAGTTGAGAAAGAGTTCCGACAAAATTCGCATTTTCACGATCCATCTTATTAATAAAGAACACTCTGGACATGTTCCTATCAGCCGACAGTGACCAGACATTTTCAGTGCCTACCTCAACGCCTGAAACAGCACAAACCGTAATCAGCGTGCCTTCCACCACACGAAGAGCACTCTTTACTTCACCAATGAAATCCGCATACCCCGGAGTGTCCAGGATATTGGCTTTCCATCCCTTCCAGATAACTGGCTCTACCGTGGTGTTAATCGAGATGCGGCGCTTTACCTCTTCCGGATCATAATCGGAAACTGTATTGCCCTCATCCACTTTACCTAATCTGTCGACCATTCCGGAGTTGTATAACAACGACTCCACTAAAGTTGTTTTACCACACCCACTATGACCGACAACAGCAATATTCCTCAGATGATCGATATCAAAGCGTTCCGTCGTAATCCCCTCCTCAGCTTTCCCTGAAAGGCATACCCATCTTTGCAAGCAATGCTCGGGCCTGATCGTCATTATCACTGCTGGTAACAATAATTATATCCATTCCCCTTGTTTTGACTACTTTGTCATAATCTATCTCAGGGAATATCAATTGCTCCTTCAAGCCGAGAGCATAATTTCCTCTGCCGTCAAATGATTTAGGAGAAACCCCGCTAAAATCACGTACACGTGGTAAAACTGCATTTATTAATTTATCAAGAAAGTTATACATAGTTTCGCCGCGCAGCGTCACCTTACAGCCAATAGACATACCCTCACGGATTTTAAAGCTGGCAATGGATTTCTTGGCTTTGGTAACCAACGGCCGCTGCCCGGTTATAAGCGCCAGATCATTCACAGCCGCATCGAGGAGCTTGGGATCCAAAATGGCATCCCCAACACCCATATTGACAACTATCTTTGTTACCTTCGGAACCTGCATGATATTCTTAAACCCGAATTGCTCCATCATGGCAGGTACGACTTCCTTTAAATGCTTATCTTTTAATCTAGACATATCTTCCTCCCCGCGTGTCCGCCTGCTCAGACCTTATCGGCTATCTCGCCGCACTTTCTGCAAACCCTTGCTTTCCTGCCATCCGTTACGGTGAAACCGACTCTTGACGGGACACCACATTTCGAGCATATCAACATTACATTGCTGCTATGCAACGGTGCCTCCTGGGAAACAATTCCGGCCTGACGTACTTTAGGTCCGGCCTTGAGGTGTTTCTTTACCAGGTTAACACCTTCAACAATGACTTTATCGGCCTTTGGCAGGACACGCGTAACCTTACCCTGCTTACCTTTATCTTTACCTGCCAGGACTGCAACCGTGTCGCCTTTCTTTACATGCACTCTGTTATTTGTGCCCAATCTTTACACCTCTTTTTCCAGCTTTCCAGGCTGTAGGCATTTAGCAGTTCGGCAATGTTAACCCATAATTAAGCCTAAACTTCGTATTGCCCTAACAGCCAGAACAGCTACCGCCTATACACCTTTTAAAGAACTTCAGGTGCCAGAGATATAATCTTGGAGAAATCTCCCGTTTCTCTAAGCTCTCTGGCTACCGGCCCAAAGATACGAGTGCCACGGGGGTTCTTCTGTTCATTGATTATAACCGCGGCATTATCATCAAATCGTATGGACGAACCATCAGAACGCTTGGTAATTTTGTTTGTACGCACCACAACCGCTTTGACTACTTCACCCTTCTTTACGGGGGCATTAGGTATGGCCTGCTTTACCACTCCGACAATTATATCGCCCACTCCGGCATAACGAGCGCCTGAACCCTTTAGGACCCGTATACACATCAGTACACGTGCGCCAGAGTTATCTGCAACCCTTAGTCTGGTCTGTGATTGTATCATTGCCTGCCTCCGTCACTCTGCTTTCTTGAGAATCTGAACCAACCGCCATCGCTTATCCTTACTTAGCGGCCTGGTTTCCATTAGTCGGACAACATCGCCATTGCGAGCCTGATTCTCTCCATCATGCGCCTTAAACTTTGTGGTTTTACGAATAAACTTTTTGTAGAGAGGGTGCTGAACGCGCGTTTCAACAGCTACTGTGATGGTCTTATCCATCTTATCACTCACTACCACACCTTCTCTTACTTTGCGTAACGCACGCTTTTCCATTCCAATATCCCCCTGATCGTATCGGAACACCGCCGCTGCTGTATGTTCCAAGCATTAATTGCTAACCTGTATCTTACTTTCCCGCCATTGCGGTCATTATCCTGGCAATCTCCTTCTTCACCGTTCCCATACGTGAAGGATTTTCAAGATTACCGGTTGCTCTTTTGAAACGGAGATTAAACAGCTCTTCCTTGGCCTCAGCCAATTTTAGCGCTAACTCCTGCAAATTCATATCTTTTAACTGATTTTTAAACTGACTACGCTTCATTAACGCCACCACCCATCTCTTCTCGGGCTACAAACTTCGTCTTTATAGGAAGCTTGTGCGATGCCAAACGCATCGCTTCCTTGGCGACATCATGCTCTACACCGGATATTTCGAACAGTACGCGCCCGGGTCTTACTACGGCTACCCAGTATTCAGGCGCCCCCTTACCGCTGCCCATACGGGTTTCAGCAGGCTTGGCAGTTACCGATTTATCCGGAAATATCCTTATCCAGACCTTACCGCCACGCCTTACATATCGGTTGATTGCAATACGCGCGGCTTCTATTTGTTGGCTTGTAACCCAGCCAGGCTCAAGGGCCTTAATCCCATAATCGCCAAATGTTACTTCAAATCCGCCCCTGGCATCGCCCCTCATATTGCCGCGATGCACCTTACGATGCTTTACTCTCTTGGGCATCAACATAACCGCTTACTCCTTTCCGGCAGAAACAGCCGCCGGAACCTGTTCCGCAACGACCGGACCTGCAGGCTTCTTCAATTCAGGCAGCACCTCGCCCTTATATATCCAAACCTTAATTCCTATCTGACCATAAGTGGTAACGGCCTCCGTGTTACCATAATCAATGTCGGCACGCAGAGTGTGCAGCGGTATCTTACCTTCTTTATAGCTCTCGCTACGGGACATTTCCGCACCACCCAAACGACCGCTACATGCCACTTTCACACCCTTAGCTCCCATCTTCATAGCCCTTGAAACCGCTTGTTTCATAGCACGCCTGAAGGATGTTCGCTTTTCCAGCTGTGCGGCAATGCTCTCAGCTACCAATTGAGCATCAAGATCGGCCTTCTTTATCTCTTCAATATTAAGAGAAACGGGCTTACCTACCTGCTTTTCAAGCGCCAATTTGAGCTCGTCGACACCCTTACCTCCACGTCCGATTACCATACCGGGCTTAGCCGCAATTATGGTTATCTTGAGCTTGTTACCCGGACGCTCGATCAATATATCAGCAATACCTGCATTATAGAGACGTTCCTTGATATATTTTCTTAGACCCAAATCCTCATGCAGGTTCTCCGTGTAGTTACGCTTATCGAACCACTTGCTCTTCCAGCCTTTTATAATTCCCAGTCGTAACCCGTAAGGATGTACCTTCTGTCCCAAATCCGTTTCCTCCATTTCAAATGCGAAGCCCTAGTGTTTTTCTCTCAACCTAACGCTCCACATTTGCATTATTTGCCTTCAGTTCATACTATGCAGCAATTCGCATCCGCCATTATACGCTCATTTATCGCTTACTACCACCGTTATATGGCTGGTACGTTTTCTTATTCTGTTGGCTCTGCCGTGCGCTCTGGGCAGGAAACGCTTCATCGTCGGGCCTTCATCTACAAAGGCTCGGCTTATCGAAAGACGCTCTCGATCAGCAGCCATATTATGCTCGGCATTAGCGGCAGCCGATTGCACTACCTTTTCAATAGCCTTAGCAGCCATATTAGGCGTGAATTTTAAAATATTTATAGCATCGTCAACACGTTTCCCCCTGATAAGCTCCATAACAAAACGAACTTTTCTGGGGGCTATCCGCACATATTTTGCGCTGGCCTTTGCCTCCATAACGCTTACCTCCACATTTACTCAAGCTTGATGCTCAGCGCTCGCTACTCATCTTAAGCACTGATCCATGCCTGAAGTGTGAGTTGCGGGCCGTAAGCTACAAGCCAACCTGCCGCTTACAAGCAGATACCGGTTATTTCAAAGACGTCGAACGCTCTGTATGAGATCCATGACCTCTAAAGAAGCGTGTCGGCACAAATTCACCCAGCTTATGACCGACCATATTATCGGAAATATAGATCGGCACATGCTTACGCCCATCATGAATGGCTATAGTGTGGCCAATCATCTGTGGGAATACGGTTGAACGGCGTGACCAAGTTTTCACAAGACGCTTCTCGTTCTTGGCATTCATCTCTTCAATCTTTTTCATCAGGCTCTCTTCAACATAAGGGCCCTTTTTCAAGGATCTACTCAAAGCCCTGCCTCCTTATTTACGCTTTCTGACAATCATGCTGTCACTGGGCTTGCTTTTGCGGGTTTTATAACCCAGTGTCGGCTTACCCCAGGGTGACACTGGGCTTTTGCGCCCAATAGGCGCCTTGCCTTCACCACCGCCATGCGGGTGATCATTAGGATTCATCACAACTCCACGTACTGCCGGTCTCGACCCAAGCCAGCGTTTCTTACCGGCTTTGCCGTGCGATATGAGACTGTGCTCCATATTGCCTATTTGGCCTACAGTGGCCATACAGTCAAGATGCACCAATCGTACTTCACCGGACGGCAACCTGAGGTGAGCATAGTTACCCTCTTTGGCTAGAAGCTGCGCTGATCCTCCGGCCGAACGCACTATCTGTCCACCACGTCCGGGCTTCAGCTCAATATTATGGATAAAACTACCGGAAGGTATGTATCTCAACGGCATACTGTTTCCGGGGTTTATATCCACGCCGGTACCTGAAATAACCGTAGCCCCTACCTTTAATCCCTGTGGCGCTATAATATATCTCTTTTCGCCATCGACATAATTAAGCAACGCTATTCTAGCCGACCGGTTCGGGTCATACTCAATCGTAACTACCTTGGCAGGTATGCCCTGCTTATCACGCTTAAAATCAATTATACGATAAAGGCGCTTATTGCCTCCCCCACGGTGCCTTGCAGTTATCCTGCCTTGAGCATTTCTGCCGCCGGTTTTCTTCAGTGGAGCCGTCAACGACTTCTCCGGACTTGCCACCGTAATATCATCATAAGCCGGCGCTACCATGAACCTTCTGCCGGGAGATGTCGGTTTGAACTTCTTAACGGCCATCTCTTAAACTCCTTTCAAGCGCCCTCAAACAGCTCTATCTTATGACCTTCCACCAGCGTAACAACAGCCTTTTTCCAATCCGGCGTCTTGCCGGCCTGAAAACGGACTCTCTTCATCTTGCCGGGTATAGTCATAGTATTGACGCTCTTAACCTTGACTTTAAAGATCTCTTCAACGGCCTGCTTGATCTCTATTTTATTGGCCGTTTTATCCACCTCAAATACATACTTTCCAATCTCGGCCTCTCGCATACTCTTTTCTGACACGATAGGCCTGATAATTATATCTCTGGCTGACTTCATGATACGTACGCCTCCTCAAGCCTGTCGGCGGCCTCTTTGGTTAATAGCAATAATTCGCTGTTCAGAATATCAAAAACATTTAAATTGTCAACCAGAATGGACTTTATCCAGGGAATATTGGCGACGGATTTCTCTATATTGACATCACGCCCACCAAGCACCAGCAGTACATTACCGCTTACATCAAGCTTATCCAACAATGCCGCCATAGTATTTGTCTTCGGTTTATCCATAGCAAGACCATCCATGATTTTTACAGCGCCTTTGCCGGCCTTATCAGAAAGAGCCGATATCAGAGCCAGACGCCGGACTTTCTTGGGCAAGCTCTTGACATAGGAACGAGTGTGCGGTCCAAAGACAGTACCACCACCGGTCCATATAGGTGATCTAGTGCTTCCATGTCTCGCTCTTCCGGTTCCTTTCTGACGCCACGGCTTCTTGCCGCCGCCGCTGACTTCTCCTCTTGTTTTGGTATCGGCATTACCGGTGCGTCTTCCTGCCAACTGCCGGACAACGGAGCTATGAACAGCATCGCGGTTCACTTCCGCTCCAAAGACTGCATTACTGAGATCTCTGGTGCCGATTACTTCACCTTTTATATCATATACAGAAACCTGAGGCATAACGGCTTCCTCCTAAACTACTCACTTGCTTTACGGACTACGACCAATCCGCCCGTCGGTCCGGGGACGGCACCCTTTATCAGCAACAAGTTGCGCTCTACATCTGCTCTTACTACTTTCAGCCCTTTAACCGTTACCTGATCGCAGCCCATGCGTCCCGGACTACGCTTTCCCTTGAAGACCCTCGCTGCATCCGTAGCACCGGCTGAGGCCGGCTTACGATGGTGCATGGAGCCGTGGCTGGTAGGCCCGCTCCTGAAGTGATAGCGCTTTATGCTACCGGCAAACCCCTTACCTTTAGAGATACCGGTGACACTGACTTTCTCACCCTCACTAAAAATGGATGGAGTAATATCCTGCCCACTTTCATAGGCCGATACATCTTTCAGCCTGAACTCCTTGAGATAACGCATAGGCTTCAAATTCACCCTGGCATAATGCCCCTTCAAAGGCTTTATTGCCTTGCGCTCCTTTATTGTTCCGAAGCCAAGCTGTACAGCTGAATAGCCATCCTTATCCTGGTTCTTCACCTGGACCACCTTGCATGGTCCGGCTTCAATAACGGTTACCGGAACAACTCTGCCGTCGCTACTAAAAATCTGGGTCATGCCCAATTTTTTTCCTATAATCCCGATTGCCATAATCTTAACCTCTCATATCAGGCCGAAGGCGGATAACACAGCCAAGTTCCAAATTCAACGCTCATCGTTCAGAAGTTACATTGATGAGAAGCTTAACTCTTTCAGGATAAAGCCCCTGCAATCATGCCTAGTAACCTTGAACCCTGAGCTTTTGGCCCCTTGAACCTAATATCGCCTGTCTGCCCGAGCAATGACTCAGAGCTTAATCTCTATATCCACACCGGCCGGCAAATCCAATCGCATTAATGCATCAACCGTTTTAGCTGCCGGGCTCAAGATGTCGATCAATCGCTTATGAATCCTCATCTCGAAGTGCTCGCGGGATTCCTTATCGACATGCGGCGAACGTAAAACACAGTATACGTTCTTCTCTGTCGGCAACGGCACAGGCCCTGCTACCGACGCTCCTGTTCTTCTTGCCGTATCAACTATAGTCTTGGCCGACTGATCGAGCAATTTGTGGTCATACGCTTTAAGGCGTATTCTTATCTTCTGCTTTGCCATCTCTTACTCCCTTGATTCAGGTACCCTTCCCGGCTTAGCCGGCAGAGGCATTACTCATCAATAGCGCTGATAACTCCGGCACCGACCGTATGTCCGCCCTCTCGTATAGCGAACCTCAGCCCCTCTTCCATCGCTATCGGCGTTATCAGCTCTGCCGACAACGCCACGTTGTCGCCAGGCATTACCATCTCTACGCCCTCCGGCAGTGTCGCCACTCCCGTTACGTCCGTTGTCCTGAAATAGAACTGCGGACGATAACCGTTAAAGAACGGAGTATGCCTGCCGCCTTCCTCCTTGGATAGAATATATACGTTGGCTTTGAACTTTGTATACGGCTTGATCGAGCCGGGCTTGGCCAATACCTGACCACGCTCTACATCATTCTTATCCACTCCACGCAGCAATACTCCTATGTTGTCTCCTGCTATGCCTTCATCCAGTAACTTACGGAACATCTCCACTCCCGTTGCTACCGTCTTGCGGCTCTGCGGGGCCAAACCTACTATCTCTACCTCTTCTCCTACTCTTACCTTGCCGCGCTCTACTCTTCCCGTTACTACCGTCCCTCGCCCTGTGATGCTGAAAACATCCTCTATAGGCATCAAAAACGGCTTGTCTACATCTCTCTCAGGAGCAGGTATATAGCTGTCCAGTGCTGACAATAACTTCCATATAGGTCCACACCACTCGCACTCATTCTTACCACATCCGCACTCCAGAGCCTTTAACGCAGAACCCGCTATTATCGGCGTATCATCTCCGGGAAACTCATAGCTGTTCAGCAGATCCCTTATCTCTATCTCTACCAGCTCCAACAGCTCCGGATCATCTACCATATCCGCCTTATTCATGAAAACTACAATATACGGCACCCCTACCTGACGTGCCAACAATATGTGCTCCCTGGTCTGCGGCATAGGCCCGTCTGCTGCAGATACCACCAGAATGGCTCCATCCATTTGCGCCGCTCCAGTGATCATGTTCTTGATATAGTCGGCGTGCCCCGGACAGTCTACGTGTGCATAGTGCTTCGTCTCTGTCTCATATTCCACGTGTGTCGTGGCAATAGTTATTCCTCTAGCCTTCTCTTCCGGCGCATTGTCAATCTCATCGTAGCTTCTGAAAGAAGCCTGCCCCGTATTACTTAGCGCCCTGGTGATCGCTGCCGTCAATGTCGTCTTACCATGGTCTACATGACCAATCGTTCCTACGTTGACGTGCGGTTTTGTCCTCTCATACTTTGACTTTGCCATTCCTTCTGTCTCCTCCTTTGATTATAGGGGAATACATAGCGCCCCGCATCAAAATTCGATATTATAAGTACATTATCTCTTTATATCGCCAATAATTTCTTGCGCTATGCCTGCCGGAACCTCCGCAAAGTGCGCAAATTCCATGCTATATGTAGCTCTGCCCTGCGTTCTGGAACGCAGATCCGTAGCATAGCCAAACATTTTAGCCAACGGGACAACTGCAACAACCTCGTGCACACCGCTCATCGGCTGCCGCATCTGCTCCACATGGCCTCTTCTGGAGTTAAGGTCACCCATAACATCTCCCAGGTAATCCTCCGGAGTAGTAACCTCAACTCTCATAACAGGTTCCTTGATAATTGGGCCTGCTTTCTTAACAGCCGCCTGTAAAGCCATAGAACCGGCAATTTTAAAGGCCATCTCGGATGAATCCACCGGATGGAAGGACCCATCATATAAGGTAACCTTAATATCTATCAGATTATAACCTGCCAGAACGCCTCTTTCCAAGGCTTCCCTGACACCAGCCTCAACCGCAGGTATATATTCCCTTGGAACAACGCCGCCAACGATAGCGCTGACAAATTCAAAGCCTTTACCGGGCTCAAGGGGTTCCACTTCCAGCCAGACATGACCAAACTGGCCGCGGCCACCGGTCTGACGAATAAAACGTCCCTCTGCCTTAGCTGCAGTGGTGATGGTCTCTTTATAGTTGACCTGCGGAGTACCGACGTTGGCATCCACATTAAATTCACGCATCAACCTGTCAATGATTACCTCCAGGTGCAATTCACCCATGCCCCTTATGATAGTCTGACCGGTCTCCTCATCCACAAAGGTTCTAAAAGTAGGATCTTCCTCTGACAGCTTTACCAGAGCCATGCCCATCTTATCCTGATCAGCCTTCGTTTTAGGCTCGATGGCTACAGAAATAACCGGCTCGGGAAACTCGATAGCTTCTAGAATAACAGGCGCATTTTCTGCACAAAGCGTATCTCCGGTGGAGGTAATTTTAAGTCCGACCGCTCCCAATATATCCCCGGCATAAGCAACATCGATCTCTTCGCGCTTATTGGCATGCATTCTGAGAATACGTCCAATACGTTCGCGTTTGCCCTTGACGGAATTATATACGTATGATCCGCTTGCCAGCGTACCGGAATAAATTCTGAAAAACGTCAATTTACCCACATAAGGATCGGTAGCAATCTTAAAGGCCAATGCGCTGAAAGGCTCATCATCAGAAGACTTGCGCACAATAACCTCATTGGAGTGAGGATCCATTCCCTCAACATCGGCTATATCCAGCGGAGATGGGAGATAATCTATTACTGCGTTCAGCAACGGCTGAATGCCTTTATTCTTAAAGGAAGAGCCGCAAAACACAGGCACCACCTGGGCGCTCAGCGTGGCCAGCCTTACACCATGCCTGATCTCATCATCGGTCAGCTCTTCACCTTCAAGATACTTGACCATTAGAAGATCATCAGCCTCAGCAGCAACTTCGAGTATACGCTCCCTGGCTGCCAGAGCATCAGCCCTCATCTCTTCCGGCACATCCCGAACCTTGAATTCTGTTCCCAACGCTTCAGCGTAGATATACGCCTTCATCGTTACAAGATCTATCATGCCTTTAAAGGACTCTTCTGCACCTATAGGTAATTGCATTGCCAAAGCATTGCTTCCCAGTCTGTTACGTATGCTATCGACTACTTTAGCGAAATCCGCACCCGTTCTATCCATCTTATTTACGAATGCTACCCGAGGCACAGCGTAACGGTTAGCCTGGCGCCATACCGTTTCTGATTGTGGCTGAACACCGCCAACAGCGCAGAACACAGCTACAACGCCATCCAGAACCCTGAGAGAGCGCTCAACTTCAACGGTAAAATCAACGTGTCCGGGAGTATCGATAATATTTATATTATGCCCTTGCCAAAGGCATGACGTAGCTGCAGAGGTAATGGTAATACCACGCTCTTGCTCCTGAACCATCCAGTCCATAGTGGCTGCGCCCTCATGAACTTCGCCGATACGATGTACCTTTCCGGTATAGAAGAGTATACGCTCGGTAGTCGTAGTCTTTCCGGCATCTATATGCGCAGCGATTCCAATATTCCGTATTTTATTCAGATCAAAAACTCTCGCCATTAGGACACATTACCTCTATCTTACATCTCATATCTTCAGTCAACTTTATAAACAAGAAGCCGGAAAGTAAAATGGCTTGAATATACATCCGCACACCTTGTCTACACACCTTGTAGATCAGCTATCATTATTCTGACCACTGAATTCCATATTTTGTGCTACAGGATCACCATCTATAATGGGCAAAAGCCTTATTGGCTTCAGCCATCTTATGAGTATCCTCACGCTTCTTGATGGTAGAACCCACGCCCTGAGCAGCATCCATAAACTCTGCGGATAATTTCTCCTGCATGCTCTTCCCGGAACGCTTACGAGCGAATCCCAACATCCACCTGATAGCAAGAGCAACCCTGCGATCCGCTCTGACTTCAACCGGCACCTGGTATGTAGCGCCACCTACGCGCCGAGACTTGACTTCTATAACCGGAGCTGCATTCTTAATAGCATCTTCGAAAACTTCTATCGGATCACGACCGCTCTTTTCTCGGATTATTTCCATAGACTGATAGAATATACCTTCAGCTATACTTTTTTTACCTCGTTGCATCAGACTGTTGATAAACCGCCCCACTAACTGACTGTTATAAACAGGGTCCGGTGTAATCTCTCTTTTGGGAACCGCGCCTTTTCTTGGCATTATTCAACCCCCTACTTTTACAAACAAAATTATTTCGGCCTCTTGGTACCGTATTTCGAACGCCCCTGGCGTCTGTCAGTCGTACCGGCAGTATCCAGCGTACCTCTGATAATGTGGTAACGGATACCAGGCAAATCCTTAACTCTGCCACCGCGTATAAGCACTACGGAGTGTTCCTGTAGATTATGCCCTATACCGGGAATATAAGCTGTAACCTCTATTCCATTGGTGAGTCGTACCCTGGCAACCTTACGCAAAGCCGAGTTCGGCTTTTTAGGCGTAGTGGTATAAACCCTGGTACATACGCCTCGCTTCTGTGGCGATCCCTTCAAAGCAGGAGCATCGGTCTTTCTAATAATGGACTCCCTATTCTTTCTGACCAGTTGTGCTATGGTCGGCATACCCAGACTCCCTTCGTCATCCGTCTTCCTCTTGGAGGACGGCCAAATAAATTAAGCCCCTCACGCAACGCATAAGGGGCTCGATAGCATGCTTAATCACGGCAAGCTTGAGACGCTACGCATCGGTAATGTAATCTATCATATATCCCTTATCGGACGGTTGCAAAAACTCCCCACCCGTTTTGATCGCTACCTCCGGCTATGCCGGGGAAACACCGAAATTGTGCTCCTGACGCAAGGTTCGATCATTTAAGCGCCAAATGGACTTACCTATATTATCATGAGCGTTCAAGGCTGTCAACGCTTTTTTTAGGCAGCCATTAAAGGCATTCAATCCTTTTGCCTTAAACGCTCTCAGGTTCCGGTACGGATTGCACCGTTTCCTCTTCAGCAGCGCTGACAGGTTCTTTAATTAACTTTACATCGAGCTCCAGCCCCTGATCAGCCATTTTCTCAACAGCTTCATCAGTAACGGCATCCTGCCCAAGTTCTTTCTCTATTTTCTCTTCCAAGCTTTGCGCACCGGGTACAAAGATATCAATGTTCTTATAGCACGACATTCCGGTGCCTGCAGGTATCAGCTTCCCGATTATGACGTTCTCCTTAAGACCGATCAGAGAATCGCCCTTGCCCTTGGTGGAGGCATCCGTTAACACTCTGGTCGTCTCCTGGAATGATGCTGCCGACAGGAAGCTGTCGGTAGCCAGCGATGCTTTGGTAATGCCCAACAAAACAGGCTTAGCGCTGGCAGGTTCGCCGCCTTTAGCCAGAACCCTGTCGTTCTCATCTTCGAAGGCAAAGGTATCGACCAGCTCTCCCGGCAGGAAATCGGTATTTCCTATCTCCTCAACACGCACCTTCCGCAACATCTGGCGCACTACCACCTCAATATGCTTGTCGTTGATATCAACTCCCTGAGAACGATAAACAGATTGCACTTCGCGGACCATATAGCTCTGCACTTCCTGAATACCCCTGATATTGAGTACGTCATGAGGGTTAATTGAGCCTTCAGTCAAGCGATCTCCAGCCAGGACTTCATCACCGTCAACCACTTCCAGGCGAGCGCCGTAAGGAACAGTATAGGCCTTCTCTTCACCATCATCAGCTTTAATAATAATCTTACGAACGCCTTTAGTTTCGGTAATCTCAACTATACCGTTTATGTCACTGACAATCGCCAGTCCTTTAGGCTTACGTGCCTCAAATAACTCTTCGACACGAGGCAGGCCCTGGGTAATATCCTCACCTCTCAAGGCTACGCCGCCGGTATGGAATGTCCTCATAGTCAGCTGAGTTCCCGGTTCGCCGATGGATTGAGCAGCAATAGTTCCTACTGCCTCACCGATTTCGACCATGCTTCCGGTTGCCAGGTCACGGCCGTAACAGGCTGCACATAATCCGGACCGCGCACGGCAAGTTAAGGCTGAACGGACCTTTACAGCCTTTATCCCGGCCTTCTCAATGGCCAGAGCAGCATCTTCATCGATTATTTTATTATTCTCCAGAATAAGATCTCCCGTTTCAGGGTGAAGAATTGTTTCAAGCGATACTCTGCCCAACACACGGTCACGCAAAGCCTCTATTATCTCCTGGCCTTCCTTGATATCCTTGACTACTATGCCTGATGTGGTTCCGCAATCGGGAATTCGGATAATGACCTCCTGTGCCACATCAATAAGCCGTCGGGTCAGATAACCGGAATCGGCTGTTCTAAGCGCCGTATCAGCCAGGCCCTTACGTGCACCGTGCGTAGAAATAAAGTATTCGAGAACCGTCAATCCCTCACGGAAATTGGCCGTAATCGGCAAATCGATAATACGTCCTGACGGATCGGCCATAAGACCGCGCATGCCGGCCAACTGCCTTATCTGCTGTATATTGCCACGAGCACCGGACGTAGCCATCATATATACGGGATTATATTCATCCATATTCTCAATGGTAGCATCGGTAACATCTTCCGTAGCCTGAGTCCAGATATCGATAACCTTTTGATAGCGTTCATCCGCGGTTATCAAACCACGCCGGTACTGCTTCTCTATCTGATCCACCTCTTGCCCGGCCGAGTCCAGTATCTGTTTTTTTGCCTCCGGCACCATGATATCGGTAACGGATATGGTCGAACCGGCCTTGGTACCGTATTTGAAGCCGAGACTCTTCATGTTATCTACCAAAGTTACGGTCTCAGTAGGACCAAGCAACCTATAGCAGCGTGAAACGAGCTGCCCCAACTCACGTTTATCCATAACATCATTGATATACCGCAGCGCAGGCGGCAACGCTTCATTGAATAACAGGCGGCCTGCCGTCGTTTCCAACAATTGCCCATCGTGTTTGACCTTGATAACGGCATGAAGATCCACTACTCCGTTATCATAAGCCAGAATAGCTTCATTGAAGCTGCTGAAGGCCTTTCCTTCTCCTTTAACGCCTTCCCGCCGGATAGTCAGATAGTGACATCCCAAAACAATATCCTGGGTGGGGCTCACTACCGGGCGACCATCTGCAGGTGAAAGCAAATTTGATGTGGACATCATCAACAACCTGGCCTCTGCCTGTGCACTCGATGAGAGCGGCACATGCACAGCCATCTGATCGCCGTCAAAATCTGCATTATAGGCGGCACAGACCAATGGATGTATCTGAATGGCCTTTCCTTCAACCATTACAGGCTCAAATGCCTGTATGCCCAGACGGTGCAATGTCGGAGCACGGTTAAGCAGGACAGGATGCTCCCTGATGACCCTGTCCAAAACATCCCATACTTCTGTCTTGGCACGTTCCACCATTCGCTTGGCACTCTTAATATTATGCGCCAGGCCGTTATCAACTAATTTCTTCATTACAAAGGGCTTGAAGAGCTCCAGAGCCATTTCCTTGGGCAATCCGCACTGATTGAGCTTCAAATTAGGGCCAACCACAATAACGGAACGACCGGAATAATCAACACGCTTACCCAGAAGATTCTGACGAAAACGCCCCTGCTTACCCTTCAACATATCGCTAAGCGATTTAAGCGGCCTGTTATTAGGACCGGTCACGGGACGACCGCGACGACCGTTATCAATAAGGCCATCCACAGCTTCCTGAAGCATACGCTTTTCATTGCGGACTATGACCTCAGGCGCACCCAGCTCAAGCAGCTTTTTGAGACGGTTATTGCGATTGATCACTCTACGATAAAGATCATTAAGATCAGAAGTAGCAAAACGGCCGCCATCCAATTGTACCATAGGACGAACTTCCGGCGGGATTACGGGTATAACATTCATTATCATCCACTCCGGCCTGTTCCCCGATTTACGGAAGGCTTCAACAACTTCAAGCCGCTTGATAATTTTTATACGTTTTTGTCCGGATACTTCCTTTAACTCCATTCTGAGATCTTTGGACATAGTGACCAAATCCAGCTGAGACAGGAGTGCCTTGATAGCAACTGCACCCATCTCGGCTTGAAAGGCGTTTTTATAACGCTCCTGTGCTTCACGATACTCCGTTTCGGAAAGTATCTGCTTATACTTTAGATCAGTCCTCTCACCTGCATCAAGCACTATGTAGGAAGCATAATAAAGAACCTTTTCCAAGCTACGCGGTGAAATATCCAATAGAAGAGCTATCCGGCTGGGAACACCTTTGAAATACCAGATATGCGATACCGGCGTAGCCAATTCAATATGCCCCATACGCTCGCGACGTACCTTGGCCTTAGTTACTTCCACACCACAGCGATCACAAACCACACCTTTAAAACGTATGCGTTTGTATTTACCGCAATGGCATTCCCAATCCTTTATAGGCCCAAAGATCCTCTCGCAAAAGAGCCCGTCGCGTTCAGGCTTGAGCGTACGATAGTTTATGGTTTCCGGTTTTTTAACCTCGCCGTGTGACCAGGCCTTTACCTGATCTGGTGAAGCTATGCCAATTTTCAACATTTCAAAGTTTTTGGCATCCAGCAAGGTGAATTCCTCCTTAGTACTCTTTTCAGACCTCTACGCCCAGTTCGCGAGCGGTCTCAGATAGATCTATTTCGTCGTCTTTAATAATGACCTCTTTAGCCTCTTCGGATAGTATCCTGGCGTCAAGGCCCAGGCTTTGAAGCTCCTTGATCAAGACCTTGAAGGATTCCGGCACTCCCGGCTCCTGAACGTTCTCGCCCTTGACAATAGCCTCATAAGCCTTGACACGTCCCATAACATCATCGGATTTTATGGTCAGCAATTCCTGCAGCGTAAAGGCTGCACCATACGCCTCAAGCGCCCAGACTTCCATCTCACCGAAACGCTGGCCGCCGAACTGAGCCTTTCCGCCCAACGGCTGCTGAGTCACCAGTGAGTATGGACCGGTAGACCTGGCATGGATTTTATCATCAACCAGA
Source organism: bacterium (assembly GCA_028685295.1). Lineage (GTDB taxonomy): Bacteria > UBP13 > UBA5359 > UBA5359 > UBA5359 > UBA5359. The sequence continues at coordinate 9,428 of JAQUEL010000004.1, read as the reverse complement.
TGGGCCAGCTTCATCATATAGAGGTAACCTACCGTCACAGGATGATCAAAGGGTTCCCCAGTCATGCCATCTCGCAAAATTGCCTTGCCGCTGGGTAGTAAACCTACTCTGGCATAGGCACGTTCCATAATCTTTGCTACCAGTATCTCGATATCTTGCCGACGGCTGCCGGTGGTAACCTGGAAGCTGCCTTCATCAACCTCCATGGCAACATTATGCGCCAGCTTTAAAAGATCTTCATTCTCCATACCGGTGAGTATGCTGTCAAGCAATACGGGAATCTCATCGATAGGTCTTTCGTCCAGCTCAGTCGGTATCTCCAGCATCAATTCAGTGGATATATACTCTTTCAGTATACTGCGCTTCTTGCTTTCCACTACCTGGATAACACTTTTAGTTATTTCTACCTCGGTAGCTCCATCAAAGACCGGATTCTCAAGTACAAGACCATATTCCTTGGCAGCCAGACTGAAGTGCGTTTCCAATATCTGGCCTATATTCATACGCGAAGGAACACCCAAGGGATTCAGCACAATATCTACTGCAGTGCCGTCCGGCAGGAACGGCATATCCGCTTCCGGCAGAATACGGGCGATAACACCCTTGTTTCCATGGCGTCCGGCCATTTTATCGCCTTCCAGGATCTTTCTCTTCTGAGCTATATAGACCCTGACAAGCTCATTAACCCCGGGAGAGAGCTCGTCACCGCTCTCACGCTTAAACACCTTGACATCGACAACGCGTCCTTTTTCGCCGTGAGGCACCCGCAAAGAGGTATCCCTTACTTCGCGTGCTTTCTCTCCGAATATCGCCCTCAACAAACGCTCTTCAGGCGTCAATTCGGTTTCACCCTTAGGAGTAACCTTTCCTACCAGAATATCCTCAGCCCTTACCTCAGCACCAATACGTATGATACCTCTTTCATCAAGGTCTTTCAGAACATCCTCGGAAACGTTCGGAATATCTCGAGTTATTTCTTCCGGGCCAAGCTTGGTATCCCGGGCTTCCAACTCATATTCCTCTATATGAATAGAAGTGAAAACATCTTCCTTGACCATTCGCTCGCTAAGAAGAATGGCATCCTCATAATTGTATCCCTTCCATGGCATGAAAGCGACCAGGACGTTGCGCCCCAAAGCTAACTCGCCATGATCCGTGCTGGCGCCATCGGCAATGACCTCTCCCTTTTCAATACGCTGTCCCAGCGAAACAATCGGATGCTGATTAATAGCGGTTCCCTGGTTGGAACGCATAAATTTGTATACTTTATATGTATCCAACTCACCATCATCCGTCTGGATGATAATTCTTTCAGCGGACATGGCCTTTACCACGCCGGCTCTCTCAGCAATAATCACCGCAGCGGAATCCATAGCAACCTTACGCTCCATACCGGTTCCCACCATGGGAGCTTCCGTACGCAGCAGAGGAACAGCCTGACGCTGCATGTTCGATCCCATAAGAGCACGGTTGGCATCGTCATTCTCCAGGAATGGAATAAGCGCCGTAGCAACGCTGACCAGCTGCTTAGGCGAGGCATCCATAAAATCCACCTTATCGGCCTGCACAGCTTCGATAATATCCCTGGCCCTGGTCGGCACCTTGTCTTTTATCAGATATCCGTTTTCATCGATCGGCTCATTGGCTTGTGCCAGGATGTAGTTGTCTTCTTCATCAGCAGATAGATAAACTATCTCGTTCAAAACACAACGATTTACTACCTTGCGATACGGGGTTTCGATAAAACCGTACTCATTTACCCGGGCATAGGTAGCCATTGACCCGATAAGACCGATATTCGGACCTTCGGGGGTTTCTATGGGACATATGCGCCCATAGTGAGAGTGATGCACGTCTCGCACCTCAAAGCCTGCACGCTCCCGGCTCAAACCACCGGGGCCCAGAGCGCTGAGCCGCCGCTTATGGGTCAATTCAGCCAGAGGGTTGGTCTGATCCATAAACTGAGACAACTGGCTGCTGCCAAAGAACTCCTTTATAGCGGCAACAACAGGCCGTATATTTATCAGGGCCTGTGGTGTCAACGTCTCTGTTTCCTGAATAATCATACGTTCTCTGATCACGCGTTCCATTCTCAACAGGCCGACTCTAAACTGATTCAGAAGCAATTCGCCAACCGCACGTACCCGTCGATTGCCAAGATGATCGATGTCATCAATATTTCCCTCACCCTGCGGCAGATTCTTAAGATACCGCACGGTTTCGATGATATCCATCCTAGTAAGAACATGTTGCATAGGATCTATATCTAGACCCAGCTTCTTGTTGAGCTTATAACGGCCTACATGAGCCAAATCATATCTCTTCTGGTCGAAAAAGAGAGATCTGAAGAGCATCTTCGCTCCATCCATGGTAAGAGGCTCCCCGGGACGCAATTTTCTATATATCTCCACGATGGCCTCATCGGAATCAGAGGTGCTGTCTTTTTCCAAAGTCAGACGCATCCACTCCTCAATCTCCATGACCTTTATCTCTTCATAAATCTTTACTTCGCTTATGCCTGCTTTATTCAGCTTGCCGATAACCCTGCCGGTCAGCTTGCTGTCCTTCTCAACCAGAACCTCACCGGTATGAGCATCTGTTACATCATCAGCCAGAACCTTGCCGCTTATACGATCATGATCCTTAATGGAATAGATAACCTCCTGCTGATCGAAGACACCGATTTCCTGCTGAACGGCAACCTTTTCCTCCCGGATGATGGAAACCTCCTTCACCCTTGCATCTTTTAAAGCAGTAATCGCCGCCTCATCCAGAACCGCACCCCTGACAGCCAAAACGTCACCGGTATCAGGATCAACCACATCCTCTGCCAATTCAAGACCGATAAGCCCCTTCTTAGGCTTGGATGATTCGGTTATACGATTGATATAAGTTCCCTGATCGGAAACAATTCTATAACCAAGGGCCCGCAGAAGTATGGTAGCAGGGATCTTTCTAGTCCTGTCCACCCTCACCCACATGATGCCGTTGGCATCGAACTCCAATTCTATCCAGGCTCCCCTATTGGGTATTAAAGTTGCGGAATAAAGATCATTTCCATGCGGATCCAGTTCCGATTTAAAATAGACACCGGGAGATCTGGCCAACTGGCTGACAATCACCCGCTCAGCTCCGTTTATTACAAAGGTACCCTTTGATGTCATCAGCGGAAAATCTCCCATAAAGACTTCCTGCTCCTTGACCTCTCCGTTTACACGATTTATAAGACGCACCTGCACTTTTAACGGTGCAGAATAGGTCATATCCCGTTCACGACATTCGTCGACGGTATATTTCGGCTCATCAAAGGTGTAATCCAAAAATTCCAATACCAGATTACCGGTAAAATCCTGAATAGGGGAAAAGCTGTCAAGCAAATTCCTCAGCCCGGTATCGATAAACCACTGATATGCATTTCGCTGTAATTCTATAAGGTTAGGCAGTTCCAGAACCGTAGGTATCTTAGCATAACTAACCCTCTCACGCTTGTTGGCCGCTATCGTCATGCACTCCACTCCCAACGTTCGAGTATTATGAAAAAAAGCATAAATACCCCCTTGAAGGGTACAGCTCCTCATCGCTTAAGGTGACAAATTTTAATGTTAGCATAAAGAAATATGTTTGTCAAAACAATAAAAAGGGAAGACGCAACCCTTATCATATCTGTAGACAAACATAATTCCATTGTTCAGCAATCTGCCGTTGGAGGAGAAAGGTAATCCATTCTCCCCCCGGCAATAAATATTATTTAATTTCGACTGTTGCTCCGGCCTCTTCAAGCTTGGCCTTAAGCTCATCAGCCTCTTCCTTCTTGATACCTTCCTTTATAGGCTTGGGAGCATTATCAACAAGCTCCTTTGCCTCCTTGAGTCCAAGGCTGGTCACCTCGCGTACAACCTTAAGAACAGGTATCTTTTTCTCACCGGCGCTAACCAGAATAACGTCAAAAGCTGTCTTCTCTTCAGCTTCTTCAGCAGCAGCAGCCCCGGCTACAGGAGCAGCGGCTACGGCAGCTACAGGAGCAGCCGATACGCCAAACTCCTCTTCAAAAGCCTTGACTAATTCTGAAAGCTCCAGTACACTCATCTGCTTTACAGCATCAAGTATCTGGTCCTTTGTCAATGTTTCTGCCATTCATCTCACCTCCCCAATAGCTTTTTAGCCTTATTAGCTATTTAGCTTGTTAGTAGCCTTCACATAGGTTATTCTGCTTTTTACGTTCTTCGCGTTCTACTAAACAGCTAAATTCCTAAACTGCTAGATCATTATAATTAATCACTCCGCCTTTTGTTGCTGAACCGCTTGCAATGCATAAGCAAAGCTTCTGATAGGTCCGGAAAGAACACTGGCCATATCGCTGAGCGGTTTCATCATCGTACCAGCCAGCCTTGCCAGAAGAACCTCTCTTGACGGCAAATCTGCAACCGCCCTGATTTCTTCCGCACTTATGATCTTACCTTCGAGAAGGCCACCCTTCAATGCCAGCTTTTTATGTTCCTTGATAAACTTAACCAGCAACTTTGCTGCCGTTACCGGATCATTCTTAACAAAAGCTATTGCCGTTGGGCCTTCCAGATAAGCATTGAGGCATTCATATCCCGTCTCGGTAGCCGCTATCCTTGCCAAAGTGTTCTTAACAACATGAAATTCCACGTCTTCTTTTCTAAGCTGGTTACGCAGGCTATTGATTTCCTCGACATTCAGCCCGGTGTGATTTGTCACCAATGTAGCCTTAGCCGCAGGAAGCATCGTTTTAATATTTTCCACCATTTCTCTTTTTTCAACTGTAGCCACTAATCTCACCTCCATTTCAAATGCCGGGCCCGGGATTTCTACATCGCGTGTCCTGCATATAATGCCTTTTTCATGTTTCGCCTTCTTAATCAATACATGGGCAAAAAAAGACCTCCGGCCGGAGGTCTTAGAGAACAATCCTAATCGTCTCACTCCAGCCTCGGCGGGTTGACCGTAACCGGTCATTTAAGTTTCCACCCACTGTCTCAGGCCCACAATATTCAAGTATTCAAGCACATTAGAGCTCAGCAGCCGAAAGAGAGCTAATACTTGCTCAAAACGTTCTCCGGCTGTTCTGAATTCCAACTTCTTTATATCACTACTTCTCTACAGTTGCCGCAGCCTTCTGGACATCCACTTTCACACCAGGGCTCATTGTTGAAGAAAGAACCACACTCTTGAGGTAAGTCCCCTTAGCCGCTGCGGGTCGCGCCTTTATGACCGCTCCCATCAATGCCCTGAAATTATCCAATAATTGTTGCACATCAAAGGATGCCTTGCCGATAACAGAGTGAATGATTCCATAACGATCCACCCGGTATTCAACCTTACCGGCTTTGATCTCCTTTATTGTTCTATCAAGATCAAAGGTAACCGTACCCGTCTTAGGATTAGGCATAAGTCCCCTGGGCCCAAGCAACTTGCCCATTTTCCCCACAACACTCATCATATCAGGGGTAGCTACAGCCACATCAAAATCAAACCAACCAGCCTGTATCTTGGCAGCCAGATCATCAGCGCCTACGTAATCAGCACCAGCCTGCTCAGCTTCCTTAGCCTTATCACCCTTGGCAAAAACAAGAACACGCTTTTCGGTTCCGGTGCCATGGGGCAGCACAACCGTACCTCGCACCTGTTGGTCTGCATGACGCGGATCTACACCGAGCCTTATAGATACTTCCACACTTTCATTGAACTTTGTTACGACAATCTTTTTTAACAGCTCGACAGCTTCTTTAGGATCGTAAGCAGCATTAACATCATACTGCTTTAAGGCATCCTGATATCGCTTTCCTCTTTTTGACATATCTGCATATACCTCCCGTGGTAATAACGGGCAAAAGCCCTTCCACTTATTCAAGGCATAATGCCCGACTTAATTCGAGCCCGGCGTTAATGCCTTTCAAACATAATTATCATGTTTGAATTTTATTATCAAACTTTCGGATCAGCCTTCCACTTCAATGCCCATACTGCGAGCAGTGCCTTCTATCATCAGCATAGCAGCATCGACATCGTTAGCATTCAGATCCGGCATTTTCTGCTCCGCAATCTGCTTTACCTGAGCTTTAGTCAGCTTGCCGACTTTAATCTTATTAGGAGTGCCGGAGGCGGTAGCTATACCGGCAGCTTTTTTTATAAGCTCTGCAGCTGGAGGTGTCTTAGTAACAAACGTAAAAGACCTATCTTCATATACCGTTATTTCAACAGGTATGATCTCGCCGGCCTTATCAGCAGTTTTCTCATTGTAGCTCTTGCAGAACTCCATAATATTAACGCCGTGCTGTCCTAGTGCAGGACCTACCGGAGGGGCCGGTGTAGCTTTACCAGCCGCTATCTGAAGCTTGATTATGCCTTTAATTTTCTTTGCCATTCTACGCTACCTCTCCTGTCCAGAAAATGTGCCCTGTAGGCACGATGCCACTATATCAGTTTCAAAACCCTATAGCAAGCCTTAAAATGCCCGCTACTTTTTTATATGCTTCGTGATGACACTACAGTGTTATGAGCAGTCATCCTATCAACTGCGGCTAAAGCTTCTCGACCTGGTAAAATTCCAATTCAACCGGCGTTTCTCTGCCAAAAATGGTGAGCAATGCTCTGAGTTTTCCCTGTTCCGGATATATATCCTCAATAACGCCCGTGAAATTCATAAAGGGACCGGATATAACCCTGATAGAATCTCCGGGGTCCCAGGCCACCTTTATCTTAGGCGCTGCCATACCCATCTGATGCAAGATGGTCTGGACCTCACGCTCCTGTAAAGGGACAGGCTTGGAACCGGAGCTGATAAAACCGGTTATTCCGGTAGTATTGCGAACTAATTGCCAGATATCATTATCCATGGCCATCTCGATCATAATATAACCGGGAAATATTTTTTTCTTGGTACGCTTCTTCTTACCGTCTTTTATTTCTATCTCTTCCTCCGTGGGGATAACCACTTGAGAGATCCTGTCCTCCAGCCCCATAGACTGTATCCTCCGTTCGAGACTAGCCTTTGCCTTAGCCTCGTAACCGGAGTGAGTATGAAGCACGTACCACCTTTTCTCTTTGTTTTTTTCCACCATAACCTCATTCTCCATCAACGATGGAGCACCGGCTAGCCACCCATTCCACCGCTAAAATTTCCCAGAAGCTTGAAGGCATAGCCGTAAACAAAATCCAGTATGGCTATAAAAACAGCCACAACTATTATGCTGACTATTACCAGTATAGTGGAAGATGTCAGTTCCTTCCGGTTTGGCCAGGCTACCTTTTTCATCTCCGCCCAGACTCCTGAGAAGAAGTCCTTAATAACCCTGGAAAAGGCAACCTTTTTTACGGTGCCATGATTTACTCTACTTTGACTCAAAACGTTTTCACATCCTTGGCAGGCCTGGAGGGATTCGAACCCCCAACACCCGGATTTGGAGTCCGGTGCTCTACCAATTGGAGCTACAGGCCTGTGCCGCCTAATCTATACATTATACTCTATACTAACGAACTTCTCTATGTACCGTGTGCTGTCTACAGAAGCTGCAGTATTTCTTGAGCTCCATCCGCCCGGTAATATTCTTTCTATTTTTGGTAGTGGAATAATTACGGCGTTTGCATTCATTACACGATAATGATATTGTCTTGCGATCGTCTTTGGCCATACTGCTCACCTCATGCGTCCGATGACGCCAGTCTAATCTAGCATATTTACTTCACATAGTCAATGTCAATAGCTCTGGGCGGCTTAAGCCGCCCAGCCTTAAATTCTTAAAATATTCAGACCGGTTATTTTGCCTGATTACCCGTCAATAGCGCTGATAACTCCGGCACCGACCGTATGTCCGCCCTCTCGTATAGCGAACCTCAGCCCCTCTTCCATCGCTATCGGCGTTATCAGCTCTGCCGACAACGCCACGTTGTCGCCAGGCATTACCATCTCTACGCCCTCCGGCAGTGTCGCCACTCCCGTTACGTCCGTTGTCCTGAAATAGAACTGCGGACGATAACCGTTAAAGAACGGAGTATGCCTGCCGCCTTCCTCCTTGGATAGAATATATACGTTGGCTTTGAACTTTGTATACGGCTTGATCGAGCCGGGCTTGGCCAATACCTGACCACGCTCTACATCATTCTTATCCACTCCACGCAGCAATACTCCTATGTTGTCTCCTGCTATGCCTTCATCCAGTAACTTACGGAACATCTCCACTCCCGTTGCTACCGTCTTGCGGCTCTGCGGGGCCAAACCTACTATCTCTACCTCTTCTCCTACTCTTACCTTGCCGCGCTCTACTCTTCCCGTTACTACCGTCCCTCGCCCTGTGATGCTGAAAACATCCTCTATAGGCATCAAAAACGGCTTGTCTACATCTCTCTCAGGAGCAGGTATATAGCTGTCCAGTGCTGACAATAACTTCCATATAGGTCCACACCACTCGCACTCATTCTTACCACATCCGCACTCCAGAGCCTTTAACGCAGAACCCGCTATTATCGGCGTATCATCTCCGGGAAACTCATAGCTGTTCAGCAGATCCCTTATCTCTATCTCTACCAGCTCCAACAGCTCCGGATCATCTACCATATCCGCCTTATTCATGAAAACTACAATATACGGCACCCCTACCTGACGTGCCAACAATATGTGCTCCCTGGTCTGCGGCATAGGCCCGTCTGCTGCAGATACCACCAGAATGGCTCCATCCATTTGCGCCGCTCCAGTGATCATGTTCTTGATATAGTCGGCGTGCCCCGGACAGTCTACGTGTGCATAGTGCTTCGTCTCTGTCTCATATTCCACGTGTGTCGTGGCAATAGTTATTCCTCTAGCCTTCTCTTCCGGCGCATTGTCAATCTCATCGTAGCTTCTGAAAGAAGCCTGCCCCGTATTACTTAGCGCCCTGGTGATCGCTGCCGTCAATGTCGTCTTACCATGGTCTACGTGACCAATCGTTCCTACGTTGACGTGCGGTTTTGTCCTCTCATACTTTGACTTTGCCATTTCTTCCGTCTCCTCTCATAAACTTTATAGAGATGGAGCCCACGACCGGAATTGAACCGGTGACCTTATCCTTACCAAGGATACGCTCTACCTACTGAGCTACGTGGGCGAATAAACAAAAAATGGTGGAGGGGGGAGGATTTGAACCTCCGAAGGCGTAGCCAACAGATTTACAGTCTGCCCCCTTTGACCAGACTCGGGAACCCCTCCATGTCGTCAGATTATTAAAGACCGGAAATAACCAGTCAGCACGACAAAGGAATTTTACATAATCCGTATTCTTTTGTCAAGCAGCTGTAACCGGCCTTGTGGTTAACTTGTGATAATGTCACTATGTAATTCACTTGAGATAATGTCCCTTTTTGAAATAAAATGCAAAGCATGAAAGAAGGAAGAATTACATTGACTCGAACCCAATTAAAACAACTAAAAG
>JAQUEL010000037.1 GCA_028685295.1 bacterium | reverse complement strand
CCGCCTATCTGATATCTGATGCTCAGACGTTCCAATTCCCGGATAATCAGTTGGGTAATCTGAAGAGGCTCGGCGAGCGTCATATCAATACCCCTCTACCTCCGGGTCCCAATCAAAGACACGAATCATCGTCTCCCTGTCCAGCCACAAGGCGGCCAGCCGCAGGCGCTGTTCCCGTTCAGAGCAAGGTCCGTACTGCTGCTGAATCCGGGCAAGAGCAAGCTGTTGAACGGCCTTAGTCATTTCAGTAACACGTTTCAGCTTCTGCTGGGGAGACATACGCCGGTAGCCTTCAATCAGGATTTCCTGCATTTGAGGCGATGTATCCTGGGGTTGTTCCGACATAGGGTTCCTCATAATCTTCACCTAAACGAATCTTATCAGGCGCTCGAATACGGCTTTCACTTATTTGGAGCAACAGAACGCTGAAGTTCAAGGAGCTTATCGGTTTGTTTTTGCCAGTATGCCAACTGTTCTTCACGTGACATCCCAGCCAAACGGGCTTGAACCTTAATAGCGCCCTTATGTTTCATAGCAACGCAATCAAATTTCTTCATTATAATGTAACACTTTTATGTATATGCTCTTAATGCACAGCTATCTTTCGACACCATTATACCATACCGTTATCACTACCGAAAATTTGCACAATCTCCGAATCAAACAGCTCGTCTCCTTACCCAGTTCTCTATTTTTAAGCCTTCAACCCTTTCAAACTCTCTCTCGTTATTGGTTACCAATGTTAAACCTTTGAATTTTACACAGGCAGCAATCAAAAGGTCCATCGCACCTATCATATTACCTTTCTTTTCCAACTTAGCCCTTGTTATTCCGTATTTTCTGGAAGCCTCCTGGTCATAATCCACAATTTCAAAAGGCAATAAAAATGCTATCAAGCCCACCCTGCTTCTTTCCGGCCAACTGCTCTTTTCGATTCCGTGTTCCAACTCGGATAGCGTAATCGTAGATACCCCTGTGTCCTCTACATCCAACGCCATTATTTTTTCGATTACTTCAACAGGCCTTTTTCTGAGAATGCGAATACAGATATCCGTGTCAAGCAAATATCTCATTCGATCGTTTCCCTCTCTTGCGGCGCTTCCTGCTTCCGTCCTTCCTCGAAGAAATCTTCAGGAAATTTGTCCAGGCTTGATAGGAATATTTTCCAGAGATCGCTTTTAGGAATAAGCAAGACCATTCTGCCTATCTTTTTAATATAGACATCCCTTTCGTTAAACCTATATTTTTTGGGAAGTCGAATAGCCTGGCTCCTGCCATTAGTAAAAACCTTTGCCGTTTCCATATCATGATATATATCACCCCATGATATATATTTTACCTGTATTATTACTGAAATCGATGTTATCTTTAATTCAGGTTATACTGCAAACAAATGTTTGTCAATCCCTGCCCTATCCTCCAAGCCGGCTACCGCACAAGCTATTCACAACCTAAAAAAGGAGGATGCCCGCTCCCAGGCATCCCCCCTTTCATCGTTATCTCACTTTCAAGCAGGACCTTCCCGCCTACAGCTCCTTCGCAATGTTGTTCTTGAAGAACTCCACCGCATTGTCCGGCTTGACGCCTTTGACCTGCTTGCCGTTGACTTTGATAGATGGGCCTTTGTTGCAGCGCTCATAACAGAAGGTGGCCCGCAGGTTGATCTTATCAGCCAACCCCTGCTCCTCAGCTTCCTTCATAAAGGTCTGCAGGATATTGTAAGAGCCGCGCTGGTAGCAGCTGGTGCCTACGCAAACAGAAACATCGAGTTTAGCATCATTATTATTGTCGTCGGCAATACTGCCCTTGATCCTGCGCCTGGATCCGTAGCTGGTATGCAGCGCATCATGAGCTGCGTGGCTGTTGGGTTCGCCGAGCCACTTCTGGTAGATCTTATCCACGATGGGGTTATCCTGGCTCTTGCGGAAAGGCATGCCGGCATCCATGGCGTAAAGCTCCCGGGTGCGCCGCTGGCGGTTCTCCATATTGTTAGGCAGCAACTGCCCGCCTCCGCCGATACAGCCGCCCGGACAGGTCATAACTTCCACTATATCGTAGTGGGCTTCACCGCTACGTATACGCTCGATCAGTTCCCTGGCGTTACCCAGGCCGCTGACTACAGCCAGCCTGAGGGTTACCTCCGGCAAAGCGATTTCAGCCTCTTTGATGCCTTCCAAGCCGCGCACGACTTTGAAATCCACATCGGCCAGTTCCTGGCCGGTAACCTTCTCATAACCGTAGCGCAGCACGGCCTCGGCCACGCCGCCGGAATTACCAAAAATCACACCGGCTCCGGTAGCAAAGCCGAAGGGCATATCCAGCGCTCTGGCTTCGACTTCGTCAAAACGAACTCCGGCCTCTTTGATCATAGCCACCAGCTCCTGAGTGGTCAGCACAGCATCGACTTCAGGCACCCCATCCTTACTGAATTCAGGACGGACCGCCTCAAACTTCTTGGCCGTGCAGGGCATGACGGAGACCACATAAAGATCCTTAGGATCTATGCCTAGCTCAGCAGCATAGTAGTTCTTGGCCAGCGACCCGAACATCTGCTGCGGCGAGCGGCAGGTAGAGAGATTATCAAGCAAATCCGGATAGAACTGCTCAGCAAACTTTACCCAGCCCGGGCAGCAGGAGGTGAAAATAGGCAGCTTGCCGCCGTTCTGCAACCGCTGCAGAAATTCATTAGTCTCCTCCAGAATGGTAAGGTCAGCTGTCAGGCAGGTGTCGTAAACCTTATCAAAGCCCATCTTGCGCATGGAGGCAGCCATCTTGCCCATCAATGGAGCATCGGGCCCCAGTCCGAAGGCTTCACCTACGGTAACTCTGATAGCCGGAGCTATCTGAGCAACGACGGTCTTGGACGGATCCTGAATAGCCTGCCAGACGTTTTGCATTTGGGAACGAACAGTTATGGCGCCGGTAGGACAGACGGCGGCGCACTGGCCACAGTTGACGCAATCCACTTCACCGATCTTCTTCTTGAAGGCCGGGCCTACAATAACATCAGAGCCTCTGTTGGCAAAATCCAACACACCGATGCTCTGGATTTCACTGCACATTCTGACACAATCGCCGCAAAGAATACATTTATTAGGATCACGCACCAGCGCAGGACTGCTCAGGTCTTTCTCCTGATGCTTGGTCCTGTTCTTGAAGCGAATATCATCCAGCTTAAGCTGTTGCGAAAGCTGCTGCAGCTTACAGACCGTACTCTTGTCACAGGTAGTGCATTCACGATCATGGTTAGCCAGCAACAGTTCCAGAACCATACGTCTGATCTTCTGCGTCTTTTCCGTATGGGTCTCTATCTCCATGCCCGGCTCGGGAGGCGTTGAGCAGGCAGCCTGCAGACCGCGCCCTTTAACTTCCACCAGGCACATACGACAGGCACCGTAAACGGACAACTCGGAATGGTAGCAGAAGGTAGGCAGCTCGATACCGGCCTTTTGCACCAGTTCCAATAGATTGACTTCACCCTCTATGACTACCGGCCCGCCGTTGATTATAACAGTGTTTTCATTAGCCATCTCTTCCATTATCCTCCTTGCTCTTGGTCCCGTCCCCCTTGCTGATGGCCCCGAAGGGACACATCTCCACGCAAGCGCCGCACTTCAGGCAGGCCTCTGTATCTATGCTATAGGCTTCCCTGGGCTTCCCGGATATAGCCTTGGCCGGGCAACCGCGAGAGCACTTGCCGCATCCCTTGCATAGCTCGGGATCGATATAGTAAGACTTGAATGCCTGGCACTGTCCCGCCGGACAACGTTTATCCACTACATGGGCCAGATATTCATCACGGAAGTACTTTATCATTGTTAGAACAGGGTTTGGAGCCGTCTTGCCCAGGCCGCAAAGGGAGGCGTCCTTGACCATTTGGGCCACCTCATCCAGCAATTCCAGATCCTCCATCGTTCCCTTGCCGGCCACTATCTTCTCCAATATCTCCAACATGCGCTTGGTTCCCTCACGACAGGGAACACATTTGCCACAGGATTCGCTCTGAGTAAAATGCATGAAGAAACGAGCCATTTCCACCATACAGGTATCTTCATCCATGACCACCAGGCCACCGGAACCGATGATGGCTCCCACCTTGGCCAGTGAATCATAATCCAGTGTCAGATCCAGATGCTCCTCCGTCAGGCAACCACCGGAAGGCCCGCCGATCTGTACTGCTTTAAACCGCTTGTCACCCCGGATGCCTCCGCCGATCTTGAAGATCATATCCCGTAGAGTTGTACCCATGGGGACTTCCACCAGGCCGGTATTTCTAACCTTGCCGGAGAGGGCAAAAGTTTTAGTTCCCGTACTCCTGCCTACACCGCAGCTGCTGAACCACTCTGCTCCGCGCAAAATTACCAGCGGAACGCTGGCCAGCGTCTCAACATTATTAATAACCGTCGGGTATCCCCAGAGCCCCTTCTGAGCCGGGAACGGCGGTTTGGGACGCGGCATTCCTCTCTTTCCTTCTATGGAGGCCAGCAAAGCCGATTCTTCGCCGCAGACAAAGGCGCCGGCGCCCTCCTTAATCTTGATATCGAAGTCAAAGCCGCTGCCCAGGATATCGTTGCCCAGAAGACCGTTATCTCTGGCCTCTTTCAAGGCATGTTTCAGTCTGGCTACCGCCAGAGGATACTCGGCCCGGACATAAATATAACCGTGATTGGCGCCGATGGCGTATCCGGCTATAGCCATGGCCTCGATTACCGAATGCGGGTCGCCTTCCAGAACGCTGCGATCCATGAATGCGCCGGGATCGCCCTCATCAGCGTTACAGACCATATACTTGGTGTCGGATTCCTCTGCTTTAGCAAAGGCCCATTTGCGCCCAGCGGGGAAACCCGCACCGCCACGCCCTCTGAGGCCGGAATCGATAACAGTAGAAATGACTTCGTCTCGGCTCATCTCTTTTAAAGCCTTCTGCAAGGCCAGGTAGCCGTCATGCGCAATATAATCTCTTATATCACTGGGATCTATGATGCCGCAATTGCGCAGCACTATCTGCTTCTGCCCACTATAAAACGGTATTTCATTACGCTCAGCTACGGCCTTATCAGAATGCGGCGCCTTATAAGCCAATCGTTCTATAATTTCACCCTTCAGCAGTGTCCGCTCAACGATCTCTGCCGCATCCTCCGGCTTGACATGAATGTACACCAGACCAGCCGGCTCTATTCTCATCAGCGCCCCGGCTTCGCAGAACCCCTGGCAGCCGGTCTTGACTACGCTACAGCCACTATTGCTTTCATCCTCTAAAAGGTAGCATAGGTCTGCATATATACCTTTGGCTTTGATTTCGGCTTCCAACGCATCGTAAAGCTCCAGCGCTCCGTTGACTATGCAGCCCAGGCCGGCACAGACCGCCACACGTATCTTTTCACGTTTCAGTGCCTGGCAATAATCTTTATGAGCACGGTTCATATCCACTTTAGTGCTACTAGTGCTGCTCATTATTCCCCCTCCTCGGCAACAATCTTATCTATAATTTCCTTAATCTTATCAGGCGTCAGCTGTCCGTAGATCTCACCATCCAACATCATGGCCGGAGCTAGGGCACAGGCGCCGATACAGGCCACTGTCTCAAAGGTAAAGATCATATCCCTGGTAGTATGTTCACCCTGTTTCAGATGCAGATGCTCTCTAAGACTATCGATAATCCATTGGGAGTTACGAACATGACAGGCTGTGCCGTCGCAAACTTTAATTATGTGCTTTCCCTTGGGCTCCAGCGAGAACTGAGCATAAAATGTGGCTACGCCGTAGACACTGGAAGGATGTATCTCCATGACGGTGGCGATATAGGTCATAATCTCCTCCGGCAAATAGCGATACTCCTTTTGCACCTCTTGCAGAATGGCAATGAGATTCGACGGGGCCTTGCCATGCCTGTCAATGATCTCATTTACTCGCTGAAACTTATGCAGCGTCCCATTGAGCACCCTGGCTTCAGCCGGGGCCTCTGCATCCATTACCGTTGACATTAGAAATTACCCCCTTATTTATAGCTATATATATCCAACACTAATAACTTTGCCTCTGGCCTTCAGCAATCGGCCCATCTTTGCTGATACTTTGAAATTTACAGGCCGTTTCTTGCGACAGCCGCGCACTCCGGCAAGCCGGATATCCAAGCGCTCCCGAACTCTTTGCATCCCTGCGCCTTATCTGGCCTGCGCCGAGAGGATGATTCTTGATAGCGCTTATATTAATACCATAACAATCGATGGTCTTGTGAATTTTATCACTATCTTTGACAACAGAAATACCCGCCCTGAAATCAAGGGCTTGTGGAATATTATCTAAAACAATCTTGACAGAGAGCCTTCGACAATTGAAATTGGCGCAATCAGCCATAGCTATTTCCAGGTTACCGGCTTCGCCCATCATAACATACTCCTCGGCATCCTCATACATCGTGAACCGACTGCCGATCCCGAAACGCCGTATTCGTAAATAAAATATCCGCAGCATTCAAAACAAGCCGACTTCTGATGCAATGACGGTGCCGCCACATCGATGATACGGCCCGGTCCCTGCAAGGGAACATGCTGTATCCCAGCGGCCTTCGGCTCCTCCGGAGGCCTTGGATAATTCAGCAGCCTTCCGGCTGCTGCTACCGGTATTTTCCTGGATTTATCCAACATTAACACCTGTTTTTTGATAACCCGGTATAGATTACCACCATGGATGGCGAGCGTCAAGAGGAAATCGGCCGAAAAATAGAATTTAGTGAAAATTTTAACATGATAAAAAAATCACGAGAGGCAGATGAACGTTGCGATATAGCGCTGTCATGTTACAGCCCTGCCTCTCAGCCGATATTTATTCAGCCTATGCTCATAACTTCGAGATATTTACCGGTAAATTGATCGACGCCACCTTCTTTGACACAGACCTGATCTTCCCAGCGCAAGCCATATCCGTTACGCTTCAGAAAGGTGTCTACACAATAGGTCATGTTCTCTTTAAGCAAGTAATCGGAATTAGATTCTATCCAGGGGTGCTCGCCCTCCATCAGCCCGGAGCCGTGGCAGGGGCCGTAGAGGTTACATCCGGCGGCGCCGCGCTTCTCCAGCACCTCCCGATATCTGCGATCAACCTCTTTGGCAGGTATACCCGCCCGCATACATTCTATAGTTGCCAGATGTGCTTCCAGCCCTATATCCATCAACTCCAGAATTTCATCACTGACCTTTCCCATAGCAACCGGACGGCCCACGCTTGAAGCGTATCCTGCTACTCTGGCACCGAACTGGAGCTGCACCAGTTCACCCTCACGAATCACTTTATTAGCATCAGGGCGACCGATAGCATGCTGGGTATTGACGCCGGATAAGCACCACATGGGGTAGGCCTCGTTTTCCGCACCCAGGGCACGAATCTCCCGCTCGGCCTCACCCACTACCTGCGTCTCCGTCATGCCGGGTTTTATTATCTCCAACACCTTGCCCACAGCCTGTTCACTGATTTTAGCGGCATGCTTCATGATGGCAACTTCCTGTCGGCTTTTAATCATCTTTAAATTGATGACCAGTTGCTCCGCTCTGACCACCTCGCATCCAAATGCGGCAGCAGTCTCGCAAATAGCCTTATAAACAGGCGCGCTCATGAAGGGGTATCCCACAATGCCGATACGGCGCATGGAATCCTCATTTAGATATCTATTGAAAAGATTATAAAGAGTGTTCAGCTTTTCACCGGGATATTCGGGCTCGGAAGATTCACGAAGAACTTTGATACGCTCTATCGCTTTTATTTTAGACCAGTAGGCGCTATACGTTCCACTTTCCGGGCCGATAAGAAGAACCGGTTCTCCAACAAGCGGAATACAGACGGATGCTGTTTCAAAAGAGGGCCAGTAGTTTGCATAATAACGAACATACTGCGGCTCCGCTTCATTGCCGAAAGTAATCAGGATATCCAGGCCGGCATCCACCATAGCCTCCTGCGTCCTCTTAATTCTTGAACGAAACTCATCTTTTGAAATAATATATGCCATTTTTGTCCCCTCCCTATTGGAATGCCGGCGCTGCAAGCAGCCGTTGTGCTAGTCATGAGGGGGCCGGTCCTGTCTTCTTGTCTCCACTGTCAAGGATGTAGGACCGGCCCCTTCGTACTGCTACTATCTCTGCCGTCTTACAGCATAACTTCTTTACCCGTAGCCGCCGATTCATAAATGGCATCCAGAATACGCATAATCTCCAGCCCTTGCTCTCCGGTAGCCGTCGGCGCTTTATCCTCCTGTATGCACTTTACAAAATGGGCCATCTCATCTTTATGGCCTGATCCGGCCTTGACCACCGGAAGGACATCCACCTGATGGCCGTACATCTCTTTATGCAGCTTGAAGCCGCCTTCAGCAAAATTAAGACAGGCCCCGCCTTCCGTTCCTATCAATGTGCTATGCCCGCCATCTTTTTCAATATTAGTAGCCCAACTGGCCTCTAGGTGCAAAGTAGCTCCATTCTCCAGTTTTATCAGACCTATGGCCAGATCCTCAACATCATATTTGCCCCCGAGATTCTTATCCCTGCCGTAGCCTCCGGCTCCTCTGCCATAGGGACCAAACTCTGCATAAGCCGAGCCGCTGACGGATACAGCCCTGGGATTGCCCATCAGCCACAGGGTCAGATCCAGCATATGCACACCCAGGTCTATCAGCGGGCCGCCGCCGGAAAGCTCCTTAGTGGTAAACCAGCCACCGAAACCCGGTATGCCGCGTCGCCTCAGCCAGGCTGTCTTGGCATAGTAGATGCGCCCCAACTCTCCACCTTCGACAAATTTTTTCATCAACTGGGCATCTTCACGAAAGCGGTAGCAGAAGGCCACCATAAACTTCTTGTCGCTCTTTGCCGCCACATCCACTATTCTCTGCGCATCAGCTGCATTTACAGACAGCGGCTTCTCGCAAATGACATGCTTGCCGGCTTCCAAAGCATCTATGGACATAGAAGCATGCATGGAATTAGGAGTACAAACGCTGATCGTATTGATCTCCGCATCCTTTAGCATCTCCTTATAATCAGTATATACTTTTCTGACACCGTACTTCTCCGCTGTTTCCCGGGCCCTGCTCTCATTGACATCACAGAGGGCCACCACTTCTGCTCCGGCCGCCTGGTAGCCCTCCAAATGAACGCGACCAATGCCGGCACCTATAATACCTGCCTTTACTTCCACTCTATCTTCCCCCATTTCCAATGTGAATTCCACATTGAATATTTCTTTATTCGCCCTTTATCTCTCCGGGCTATCCCCGGAGCGATAAAGATATCCGTCTCGTATCTCTTATAATAAGATTGGTCTCCCGTGCCATATTCTACACGCAAAGCAGAAAACCTTCCTAATATGAGATAATCTTTTGTATTACCTTAAGACTGGCTCCTGACCCCGTTATAAAGAGTGCCTATGCCCTCTATTTCCACCTCCACCCTATCGCCGGGTTTGAGAAAGACCGGGGGGTTGCGTGAAAAGCCTACGCCCGAAGGCGTCCCGGTCATAATAACTGTGCCGGGGTGTAAGGTGGCAATCCGGGAGCAGTAACTTATTAAATTCCGACAATCGAAGAGCATATCAGAAGTATTAGAAGATTGCATAACGGTACCATTCAGCCGCAGCATGATATCCAACCCATCCGGCTCCAGCTCTGTCTC
Organism: bacterium; assembly: GCA_028685295.1. Taxonomy (GTDB): domain Bacteria; phylum UBP13; class UBA5359; order UBA5359; family UBA5359; genus UBA5359. Next base: position 8,635 of record JAQUEL010000037.1, on the reverse strand, counting down.
TATCCATGGGCCCAGGGGACAGAAAGTATCAAAGCTCTTGGCCCTGGCCCATTGAGCATCCTGTTTCATCTGGCAGTCTCTGGCGCTGACATCATTACTGCAGGTATACCCCAGAACATAATCCAGAGCCTCGTATTCCGAAACATAGCGGCAGGTCCGTCCTATAACGATAGCCAGCTCGGCTTCGTAATCGACCTCATCAGGCGCCATGTCCGGCAGAATTATATCATCGCCGGAGCCGATGACCGCGCTGGCAGCTTTAAGAAAGATCACCGGGGCCGGCGGATATTTCATACCGCATTCATCTGCATGTCGCTTATAGTTGAGACCGATAGCAAAAACATTGGGCGGCTGCACAGGCGGCAAAAGAGTTACCTCTTCCGGCAGATATTCATCCCCGGTGGGTTTTATCCCCTTCCAGGGCAGACCGACAATTGGCCTGATAACTTCGTCATCCATTATGCCATAGGCCTCTGCAGCCGCCGCTATATATCTGACTATTCTCATTATAACCTCCGAAGCAATATCTCACGTTGCTTCGGATATATTCCACAGTTGCTATACGATATCCTGCCCTCAGAGCTCAAATATATCTCTATATTGATTAGAGAACTGCTCTGTACCTGTAGGGGTTATACGCACGCCGCTCTCCCATCTGAAGCCGTATTCGGGGCGGTACAGGAAGGTATCTACCTGGAAGGTCATGTTCTCCTGCAGCGGATATGTGGAAGTGGTCTCCATCCAGGGGCGCTCCACCTCTATCATTCCCAGGCCGTGGCATGGTCCGTAAAGCAGATTTTCGCCATAGCCTCTCTTGCTGACGTAGTCAAAGTAGTTGCGCGCCACCTCCCCGGCAGGAATACCTCCCTTCAGCCATTCCATTGTTTTGTTATGGGCTTCCAGCCCAAAGGATACCAGATCCTTCATGGCTGCATCCATCTTGCCCAAACATACCGGCAGCCCTATGCTGGGTGAATACCCGGCTACTCTGGCTCCAATATTCAGTTGCACCAGATCCCCCTTCTCCAGGACTCTGTAAGTAGGCCTGCCGATAGCGTGGGAACTATTGACGCCGGAGAGCACATATGTAGGATGGGCTTCATATTCAGCTCCGTTACGGTACATAGCTTCCTGAGCTATACCCACTACCTGCAGCTCTGTCATGCCGGGCTTAATGGCATTAAGAACAGCTTCCACCCCGGCTTCACATATTTTGAAGGCTTCCCTGAGCACGGATATCTCATTATCGCTCTTGATCATTCTCAGACGATACATAATATCGTCCGCCTTGACTATCTCCACTCCGGGCAAAGCTTTTTTCAGAGCTTCATAGACTGAGATGGGCATAGCCGTCCAGCCGGCGATGCCCAGTTTCTTTACGCCCCGCCCCTTGTTGGCGGAAGAGAATATCTGTTCAAAACTGTCTATGGCTATATCGGGGTAATCCGGCTCGGCAGCCTCCCTGTAGTAAAGTATCTTCCTGATATCCTCTATGGTGCTGTGATCCCTGGCAAAGGTCTCGCTCTCAGGCCCGATTATCAGCATGGGATCACCTTCAGCCTGGATAACTACGCCGGCACTTTCAAATAAGGGCCAGAAATCGGATAAATACCTGGCATTGGCAAAATCCGCTTCATGGCTGTGCACCAGCAAAGCATCCAGGCCTTTCTCTCTAACAAGCTCCTGTGCCCTCTTGCGGCGCTCTTTGAATTCTTCTACGGGTATCTTGATCATCTCTGTGTTCCTCCTCTTTTTAGCTTTTTATAAATAACCTAAACAGCTCTTCCCAGGTTTTTCCTAATAAAGCATTCAATATCTTCCACTCTCTTAAAGACAGCCAGCACCGTATCGGAGATTAATTCTGATCCTTGTATCAGGCTGCCGTCCACTTTGGCAGCGCCAATGGTTTCCAGCTCAAAAGCCCCCATATCGGTATCAGAGTTGAAGATACTGTAGTTATCGGCAGCGGATAACGGTCCGGCAGGCTGGTCATTATCAGCAATATTGAAATAGAGCCCATTACCGTCACTTCCGTTACATCGCAGGCAGAGCAAACGGCGGTCAAAATCGTAAAAGCCTATCTGCTTTGCTCGCGCTTCCACCTTTATGCCTATCTGCCCCCGGCTTCGGCCATCAGTCCTGTAGGTGAAGCCCTTCTCATAATAGGAGATCCGTTTTCCGGGATGCTCATAGTAATCAAAATTAATGGTCTGGTACGGGTTATCCACTATACAGAAGGAGATGGTATCGCCGGTTGCATCAAACTGCTCCAGCGTCCAGGCTGCCAGCAGACCGGCATCGGCCTGCACCTCGTTTATCACTTTGAAAGAATCGACTGTCGTATAAGAGAGACAAGCCTCGAGCTCATAGTTTTCCAGCATAACGGGACAGCCGGATAATTTGATCTCCCTGCTAATAAGAGTTTCTATCACCGTGCCCGCTCTGTTGAGCAAAGCCGCTCTCTTCCGCAGCATAGCTCCATTACTATCCCATGCAACCGTTTTAAAAGATTGCTTGTTAACGACCGGCTGCACATACCATTCATTGCCTTTGTAATTAAAGCCGTACATGCCTCCCTCCGGTGCCGGCCAGAGGTTATTACCGCCATAATTATTGAAATCATCTCCCGGATGAGCAGCTGCCTGTAAATCTATCCGGTGCGGCACGATGCCTGCTACCTCCACAAATACTCTGCCTCCCATATCAGGACAGAGCAGCAATCTGGAAGCTCCCTCCCTCAGCTCTATAGCTGCATTACCTTTTATATTGCGTAGCTTTATATATTCATTCATCCCTTGCTCCTGATATCAGCCGTTTAGCTCTCCAGCTGCGGCTAATCGCCCAGCGCTGATAAAAGAGGCGCCACGTTCTATCAGCATAATCATAAGCCGGTCCAATTCTCTGACCGCCGGCTCCCCACAATTTTTAACGATAAAGGGATCGGGCAACACCGCCCCTTCTCCATAATGGACAATTCCCTGCGGCATCTCATGAAACTCCCAGGGGTGCAGGTAAAGACAGATAACGGCATCAAGCCCCCTGCTTTCATACATCTTCAACATACTATCCACATGCTTTATCAAGGCTTCGGCCCCCTCAGTCCGAAAGAGGGGCCACTGATCTCTGTCTCGGCCATATCGATCGGTACTATGCATAGTCATATCGGCAAAATTAGGTATCTCCAATATCTTCATATCCCCCTCCTGAGTCCAATCCTCACGGCTGGGGTGGTAGGGTATTAATCTATCCCGATAGTAATACATGGGATAAGAGGCATCAGCTATATATCCCAGATCCTCCAGAGCATTGACCATAGCCGTGCTGCCCCATAATCTGGGAGCCCGAAAGGAAACGATCTTCCTGCCAAGAGCCTGCTGCACGACATCGGTAGCTACCTCTATCCGGTGATAGCACTCTTCAGGCAGCACCGGTCTGACACCGGGAATGGGGAAGAGCTCATCGCCTATAGTTTCATGATAGAGAGTATGACAGCCCACTTCATGACCGGCTTCATCCACCATGGAGACTATCTCCGGATGCGTCCGTGCCGCCTCTCCGGTAAAGAAGAAGGTAGCTTCGGTACCATGGTGCGCCAGCACCTCCAGCATCCTGGGAGTGCCCTGTACCAGTCCTTCATAATAAGGCGTCCAACTCCCTATATCCGTCTCCATGTCAAAACCCATTACAACCGTAGTTTTCATAAAGCTTCTACCTCTATTCCTTAATAAATGGTCGTGAATAAGCATGGGTTATCAGCAGCTCGTAATACCAGTCGATTTCCGGCAAAAGCTTTTCCCGGGTAAATTTTATCTTCTCCTCGATCGTGGAAACATCAAACGACCGGCCGTAAACAAAGCCGTAGCCATAACGGAAATAGCGTCTGGCCAGATCAAGACCCAAACGGCTGTTTTCCAGATCATCCTTCACTACCCGCACCATCCGGCGATAGCTCTGATCGGCCTCCTCATCCTTCAGAGGACCAAAAGTCCTGTCTCTCTCTGTTTGAAAACGAGCTAGAAAGAGGGCGCTTTTTAATGTTACTTCCGCCATCAAGGCCACATCAATCTCTCTTTGCAAATCTGCTTTTAAAGGCTCGGGCGCTGATTCCAGCGCCCGAAGGTAATGCTTCATACCCTCCGCCCAAAGAGTGCATACATCCTCCAGATCAGCCAGAACTCTCTTTATGCCGAATGGAGAGGCCCAGCGCTGATCATCAAAATAAAGAGGATTTTGCGTAAGGTTAGCTTTGGATTCATCATCCTGCGCTAACGGATCTTCAGTATAAGCCCAGGCATCGAAGTTATAGAATTTCGGGGAGAGATACCGCCCCTGATCGCCTGACAGCAAGAGCGGGTGCGCCGGACCCAGGTACATCGGCCCGCGAAAATACGGAAAACCGCTTATGCCGAAAGAGAAAGATATCCGGCTGAAACTCCGGCTCAGCAATTCCCAGGCTTTAAGGCACTCTGAAGCCCCCTCAACACCTGCCAGCCTTTCGGCCATGGTCTGCAGACTCTCTTCACCTTTTGTGTCTCTCCATGTTTCCCGATACGACACCTCTTCCGACAGCGTGCCGGTCAGACCGGTAAATCGCCAGTTAGCCAGCACGCCTCTGGGACAATCCGCCATCATACCCCGCCAGCGTCTCCGCCAGTTAACCATTGCCGGTACATATGGCAGATTAAGCATCTCTATACCGATGGAACTCTCCGTCTTGATATAGAAATCTCTCTCTTCTCGGCTGCATATATCCCTCTGCACTTCATATTTCGGTGAAGGCCCCACGTAACTGACGGAATAATCAAAGATAGCGCTTCTGATCCCATCGACCTCCAGCCAGGCATCCTTGTCATAGCAGGTCATCAGGCCAATACGCTTATTCAGCAGCGGTATGAACTCTTTCTGCTCCCTGCTTTCGGACCACAGATGCGCGCTATAGGGCCAGACTATGAACTTGCTGTCAGGATGCACCTCCCAAATACGGTTTGCAATACCGTTAACAAAATCCGCCACCACTTTGTCAGCTGATTGCCCGGCGCAGACCGGGCAATTGGTACCCTCTTCCGGTCGTGGATACGGCCTGGTATAGCAATGCCAGAGGCATTCGCCGCCGATAATGGCAATAACGCCCTGCACTGTCGGCACGCTATCCATAATAGCGTTCACGGTATCCGCATATATACTCCATGTCTGCGGCGCGCCACTGCACAAAACGTTGAAACCTTCCTCCCAGGATTGAGCCCCTTTTAGTTGTGAATGCCGGGAAAAGACCGGATGGTTGCAACTCAACTTAGAAGCATTTATATGCAGATAGATGCCGACATTATATCGAGCAGCTCTTTCTGCCAGAAGGCGCAGTCTGTCTATGCGCCCCGCCGCCTCCCGATTCTCCAGTTCCGGAGCCGCAGGCACTCTCTCCATGTAATCGAATAGATTTATATAGAAATGTAATCCGTTGTACCCGTAGTGAGCCATTAAATCCAAATAGCCGTCGCCATATGTCAGAGGATCGCCGGCATCATCAAAGCCCTGACGAAAAGGAGTAGCACTGATGCGTACCGATGCACTCGGCTGCACCCTGTATTCGCCGGGTTCAAGATAAGGCCCTCCATTCGCTCCCATCATCCATTGCAAGCGATGAGCACCGTAAAGTGCTCCTGCAGGAGAATCGCCCATAATCTCTACGCTGTCAAGCTTAACCGTTATACTGAAACCCTCGCCGGCTTCTTCCTTCCAGCTGAGATATATGCGTTTTTTCTCACCTGAAACCGTACTCTCCGCAACCGACAGAGATAAACGGCAATATTTATTTAAAAATTTGCGCAAGGCTTCAGCACCACGGCACACCCGCTTCTCTCTACCGGCCGTTGTTATGCGCCACTCATCATCAATGGCTATCTTACCCTCCGGATATGATAATGCACTGAAATGACGCGGCATTTTCTCCAACTCAGCAAAAAACAGCTTATCCTGTTCAGTTGCATCAGCCATTTCTCTATCTCCTATCTACGCCCATGGTCGTGTCCCTGACGACCAAACGCGGAGAAATCGTAAGCTTGACCACTGGCTTTCTCCCCAGCAGCATATCTAAAGCCTTCTCCGCTATTGCCTCATAATCGACGTCCATAGCTGTAGGCCAAACAGGGTACATCTGCGGAGGCAGACGGTCCGAGCCAACAATAAGAGAGAGCTCGCCAGGGATATTCAGGCCCTCATCTGCAGCCTGATGCATAACTCCCAGCGCCAGCTGCTCATCGGCAGCTATTACCGCAGTCGGCCTTATTCCTGATGCAAGTATATCTCTAAAGCCGGCTCTGCCTCCGCTTTCACTCCACGGCTGTACGCTACAGAGTTCAGGGCTACAATCCAGCCCTCTCTCGGACAAACAAGATAAAAAGGCTTTCTGAAAAGCATTTCCGCCTAAGCCGTTCACCAAAGCAATACGGCTGTGCCCCAGAGAGCTGAGATGCTCGATCATCATGGATGCAGCCGTACCATCATCAGAAATTACACTCCCGATACCGCTGATAGGACTCTCATTAAAAAGAAGAATCGTCGGAAGACGACTGTCATGCAGATATGCGAGCTCTTCAGCATTCAGCCGGCTCACAGGCAATAGCCCGGAAACTCTCTTTTCTGCTATAGCCTCGTTTAAAGTATCTTTGCCCAGGTGAAGCATTCCTTTCCGATAGGTAAATATCTTTACCTCCCGCCGTCTTCTGTTGGCCGCTTTTATTATCAAAGTGATCGTTTGAATAAGAAGAGGATTACCGCTGAAATCATCGATATAGATAACCCCTATATCCTCTTTTCTGCGCTGATAAGGATCGCATACATAGGTACCGCTTCCCTGCCGGCGCTCCAGCCAGCCCTCATCAACCAGAGCAGCCATAGCCTGCCTGACAGTCACCGGACTGACGCCGTAACGTGCAGCGAGATGGCGCTCCGTATAGAAGCGGTCTCCCTGCCGATGCTCGCCGCTGCACAGCTCCGCCTTGAGCTTATTCTCTATCGCTTTATACTTGAACGTTTTCATAGCCACTCCAAATGCTATATAGCACTTATATCATTATTCGACAATTGTAAGAATATTCCTGCTGATTGCTATAGAGCAATTTTGATAAAACTATTTGATCGGTAATAAAGCGTACAGCAAGCCGGCATCAATACGTTCACCCTATGGAAGAGCTTATCCATGGAAGAGCTTATCCGAATGCAGCCAGGCGCTCTGCTTTATTACTATCTAAAGCAAGTGAAACCTTATAATTACCTATACAGGTTCGCAAAGTGCCAACAGATCATTCAAATCGGCTATCGCCAAAGCTTCTACGGTATCAGCCGCTCCGTAATAGATCTTGACACTGTTATCTTCTTCCAGGATCATACCGCCCGGAAAAATTACGTAATCTCGATAACCCTCAGCTTCATAACGGTAATCCTCTTCGGGAATCAGAACCGGTCCCCGGGATAAACCGATTACTTTATATGGGTTATCCTGATCAAGCAACATAAGCCCGGCCGAGTAACGCTTTTTCCAAGTGCCCGACCAGCCCCAACCTTGGCGCGAAGCATCTACATCCACTCCGTGAAAGAAAGCCAGCCATCCTTTAGGAGTCCTTATCGGCGGAGTTGCTGGGCCGATCTTCTCATTAGCCCAGGGAACGCTCTCTGTTTTCAGCAGCAACTCCGTATCCCCCCAATAGCGCCCGTCAGGAGATGCAGATATCCAGATATCAAAATGATCACCAGGGCGCTGATACATAGCAAAAGGCCTTTCCAACCTTATCATTTTGCCGTTTACTCTCTCTGGGAACAGAACCCAGTTGCGGTTATCCGGAACAGAGATATTCAGTATTTCCCACTTTTTAAAGTCATCGGTTACAGCTATCCCACCGGATATCCCGTGGTTCATACCGGTAGCAAAGCACATATAGCATCGTCCATCAAGAACCGTCAAGCGCGGATCGTAAGCCATACCTAAAGGATAACTGCCGGAATCGAGAAATAGTGGTTGCTTCTCTATTTTCCAATTGATTCCGTCATTGCTGAACGCCAGCCCCAGATTACATCCCTGTACGATTTTGGAAGCTGAATCGGCATAGTCGTTACGAAAAACCATGACATATTTGCCCTGATACTTAGTCACACCGGCATTGAATACCAGGTCGGAACGATAAGGAACATCATCAGCTGATAATATCGGATTGCCGGGATATCTTTTTATTACCGGATTCGTTAGCCAGGTTTTGCCTATACCGTACTTATCCGTATTGATCGAAAGCTCATTCTGGTTATGCTTGTGCCAATCCGAGTGTTTGTGAACGTCGATTATCATTATCATATCTCCTCATCGCTTTTGGAACGCATCTAGAATAACGGCCATGATCCTATTTACTTGCCGGCAAGATATTTATCTCCTTCTCCATGATCTCCAGCGCCCTGGCAACCGTAGCCTTGCCCAGCATTATCGCCTCTATCTGCCTGCCCCAGATGCTCCCCAATTGCTCGACATGCGGCAGGCTGGGTACGGCGCGGGCATCAGCCAGGGCCTCTACTATCTTCTCTTCTTTAAATGGTGTCTTATCTTTGATAAAGGCTGCTGATTTCAACACGGACATCCGGGCCGGGATCATAT
>JAQUEL010000105.1 GCA_028685295.1 bacterium | reverse complement strand
ATGCCGGCATGACCACTATAACCTTTTTACCCTTGAACATTGTAAAGCTCTATCTCCTTTAATTATTCTATTATAACCATTATTCCATTCTTCGGGAAGCTGCTGCAATCCTGCCGTTGTTCTGCCGGATATCCGAGCCTTTCTTACTATTACAATCCCAGCCGTCTTCTAAGAAGCAGAGATACGGTCTGCAATATTGTTTTCTTGACATTCATCTTGCTGCTGCTTTGCTTCTGGTCATAACGTAAAATCAGGGGCACCTCCTCAATGATAGGAGAGTATTTGCGTAATTTGAGTAATATATCGACCATGCAAGAAAATCCGGGCTCGGAGATAAATTCATTACCGAAATCTTGAAAAGCCTTTTTTAGAAGCGTTGCCTGATAAGCCCGATAACCGCAGGTATAATCACGTACACCTTGCATAGGGAGAATTGTCCGAAAGAGCATAGCAGCGCCGTAACTAAGAAAACGCCGATGTAGGGGGAGGCCTCGTATCTTTGCTCCGTACCGATAACGGGAAGCGATCACCATGTCGTTTCCTTCCCTGATTAAGCGTACCATACGAAATAATAAGCCGGGAAGGTGGCTGTTGTCTGCATCCATAGTAATAATGATATCTCTATTTGTACAGGTTTCAATTGCTTGAAATAGGCCTGTTTTGATTGCTTCGGCCAATCCTTTGTTTTGTAGATGATTTATCAGCTCGAGATCAATGCGATCGGTAAAGCTTCTGACAACATCAACAGTTCTGTCAGTGCTGCCGTCATTTACCACAATGAGCCTGCAAGGCATTTTTTCATCCTCTATAGCTTCACAAAAGCTATTAAGCAAATTGCCGAGGCAAAGCTCTTCATTAAAGGCCGGCAGTATAACAACGATCATGAGGACGCTCCTTTCCGCGGGCTATTATTGGCGTTTTAAGATTATCGCTATTGCCGGTGCAAGGGCACGAAAACGGGCCATAGGAAGATGCAGATACCATCTGCCGAAGAGCAGTTTTCTCATAAAGCCTTTCCATTCAATCACTTCAAAATAACGGTTTGCTGTCTCAAGCCAGTAGCTGCGGGATTTCTTATGCAGGTGGGTAGGATCATGGTCAAGAAAATTTGCCAGCCAACCCAATGGACCATCGTAAACGGGTACAACAATCAGGGCTATTCCTCCCGGGCGCAAAGCAGTTCTCATAGCTGCTAAAGCAGAAGAGGGATCAGAAACATGCTCAAGAACATCAAGAGCAGTTATGACATCCAGATTGTGGCAGGGAATGATGGGGAGTGCTCCTACCATAAACGTTGCCATCGGGGTTTTATCGGCAGCCAGGGCTATAATTTCCGGATTGATATCCATGCCGGTACATTCGAAAAAGGCAATTGCCTCCTGAACAAATAGACCGTATGAACAGCCGATATCGAGCAATCTTCCACTCGATGTATACTGACGGATCATACGGAGATACGTACGCAATTTGCTTTTCGGGTTCTGGCAAAAATAATCGCCATAATATCGGCGGAAGTACTCTCTATCGAACGATGATAACACCTCCCTGCAAAGAAATAGAACATCTAAGGCTGAAGGGCATCTTGAGACGCCCATCCCTGGAATATATAAAGGCCCGGCGCTTCAAGCGGATTGATTTTTTGATAACCGAAGTCTGAGTTGATAGGTAGAACGTATGCCTGGCGAGCGTAGATCGATAAAGTATGCATAAGTTGATCGCTCCAATTAGAAAGATAGGGTAAGCTGCTCCAACCAGTTATCGGAAGAGGAGCCGGCGGCAGATGTTTGATAGGCAATTTAGGACTTAAAGGGTAAGCCTGGCCGACAATCCAGACTCTACCTCCGGATTGCAGTGTTGATAAGATCCTTTCCATATTCTTACAAGTGGTTTTAGGGTGTTTCATCTTTTCCATAAGGAGGTCGTAGCGATGTATAGTAATCTCATGCAGATCGGGAAAGGTCATCCAGGCGGCAGGTCCTTGATAGTAACGGCTGAAAGAAATACCGAGGAACCATGGGTTCAAAACGACTAGATCATTTGCTCCTGCTTTCTGTTTTATAGCTGAAGCGATATGGTCTATGGATGTCATTCGCATGGTCGTATTATCAGCAGCAGGTAAGAGTGTTGTAATATTACTAATGAAGATAATGGATAGCAATAAACCCTTGCCGAGATTTTCTGTAGTAAGCTGTCGAATCAATGGTTCTGCAGAGATGATGGCTATTACGAGTAAAGGTGTATAGTGCCAGGCTTGCGAAGAAAAGCTTGGAATGCAGATAAGGAAACTAAAAAAACCTATTACCGATGTTATAAGGGATATGCCGCAATAAATTTGAAAATCTTCCTCTGTACAATGCTTTTCAAAGGGGTTGATATTTTTTAAACTCTGAATAATACCGATAATGGCTAGAGCGCCGGCAGCTATCCATAACCAAATATGCCAGGGTGCTGGAGATTGAATAGCATTGAGTAATCCTGGCAGCAAAAGCTTTGCATTTGGTGTGGCTGCTGCTGCAGGAACCCATTTTCTGGCTGCTGTCAAGATGCTTATATAAGGAAGAAGAGAAGCCCCGGCTATACAAAAGGGTATGGCGATAGAAAGAGCATGTTTTTTGTCTTTGTGTAATAGAGCGACCGATATGGCGCTGATACCAATAGCACTGATGAAAATAGCAGCCTGATAGAGAGTTTGTATGCATAGAGTCAGTGAAATGGCTGATATAATGATTCGAATAACGGTAGGTTTTTGAACGGCGTACCAAACGGTTGAAAAGGCTATAATTATTAAAATAGCTGCTATGCCGTATGGACGAATCGAAGCAAAGGAGCGTATCATAACAGGACTGAGGCCTATAAGGAAAAGAGAGATTAAAGGTGTTTTTCTTCCGTATCCCTGTGGTTTAAGCCAGAGTGCAGTGATAATGGAGATCCCAACGGTAAAGCCTAATACACGCAAGGGCATATCGCCTGAACCGAATAATATAATCCACAACTTTACTGCAATAAAGTGTAATACGGGAAAGGAGTCGAATTTCAAAGCAGACCACATATTCGCAAAACCTGGTCTTAAGGCAATGGCAACGCTATTTGCTTCATCACGCCATAAGCTGCCTGCATTGATAAGAAAGAGAGTATACAGATAAACAGCTTCCAGTGTCAGGATAACGGCTATAAGCTGCTCCGCTAACATCAGGCGTTCTTTTGCTGATAAACCTAAAGTGTTTTTGCCCGTTTTGTGCAAAAATTTCAGGAAAGGGAGAGCATTCAGTCCAAGCACTTTATCTGCTCCATAATCTTATTTTCGATTTAACAGTCTAAATACTGAGAAATAGGTATTGCCTAACTTGATATATACAAATTATATATCGAATAGAAAGAAATCTCAAATTCTGCCGGCATATTCTTTTATAGCGGCAGCGCAGTTATGTTCACAGCTTTAAAGGGTTTTCTTCTGGAAATCTGTTATCTGGTAAGAAGGAAAATTACGGGCGTTGTCGAAATACATAAATAAGAGTAATTATAGGGGGTTATCTATGTTAAGGCAGCTTAAGGATCGTGTTAAAGAGCGTGCGTTTACTCTGGTCGAGCTGGCGGTGGCTGTAGGAATTGTAATATTATTAACCGCTATAGTATATGCCGTTATTCTCTCGCCCGGCGATCAGGGGCGTCAAAACGCTTGCAATACTAATTTGAAGGCTATCAATGCCGCTATTAGGATGTATTATAACGACAAGGGCTTTTGTCCATCTTCATTGAAAGAATTAGTTGAATACGGCATAGGAGAGCGAAGCTGCTTCTGTCCTACCGGACATAGTTATAATGATCTCTATCTGGGCAGAGATATTTATCGCCATAATAGTGGTGCGGCTTATAATTTGGCTTACTTTATTGGTTGTCCCTGGCACGGCAGAGCTAACAATCCGGATAAAAATAAAGCTGTTGTCGTAATGCTTGACGGTTCTACCATCAAGGCCGATATTTGCCAAGCTGTGCTTTCTAATCTTTCCGGCAATGTCAAGGTTTTGCGCCGGGAGGATTATAGGGAGGACATGGGGGCTGATTGGAACTGGAATAATAGAGCGATGACTGCTGTCAATAATATGAAGTTATCTCCGGCTGATAGAATATGGACCGGTTCGGCATCCAGCGCTAAGCTAGCATTTGTCGACAGCAGCAGCCTGAATATTGGACAGGAGACGAAGCTGACTATTCTGCAATCTTGCAAGGTTGATACGACCAAGATACCCTCCGGCTATCATAGTGCGATAAGGATTGAGGATGAAACGAATGATCCGCAGGTTATATACAGCCGTGATCCTTCGTTGCCGAAAACCTACTTTGAGATCGCCACTCCGGCACTGATAGCC
>JAQUEL010000036.1 GCA_028685295.1 bacterium | reverse complement strand
ATTTTTTTATCCCTTTCTATGATAGCTGGCTAACGGCTATCTCTCTCGCTTGTCCCAAAAAACTTTACATGCACCCAGGCCTGCGTTTATAAAGAAAGGTTGGGAGTACTCTGTGAATTGGGTAATGCGTTTAATGCGAAGAGACGGGCTTAGGCCGAAAGCCAGGCGGAAGTTCAAAGCGAGAACAGATTTCAAGCATAACTATTCAATGGAGGAAAATTTGTTAAACCATAATTTCAGCGTACAGGACATCTTCTGATATATAGAGAGCTTTTACAACCGTAACCGCAGACATAACACCTTGGATTATCTAACTCCAGCAAAATACAATAACTCAAGAACCACTATTACTGCTTGCTTTTGCCTCCACTAAATCGGGTCCTTGCGTTTACCGCTACCCCTGCCGGAAGAACTCAAAGTATTAGCCAACACGAGAGATGTGCCTTACCAGTCGCTGATGAAGATGTTTCTGGCCGAACGCGTTGATGAAGAAATGCATAAAACATGAAAGAAAGCCTGTAGCCGGGTCTCTTCCTTTTCCGCTTTGTGCCAAGAGTTAAAGGAAAAGACCCGGCCTCTGTTACTCTCTGTTTTTCATTCCCTCGGCCAGTAATTTATTTATCTTGCGAGTAGCGTTAATCGCCGCCTGCTGTGCCGTCTGCTTGCCCAGATAGGCCAGATCCATCTCAGCACCGATAACCCCTTGCCACCGATCCGTGGGAGCATACGGCGTTAGGGGGCTGGGCACGGTATACTGCACCTCATCCATAAATACCTTGTTGAACCCGGCCGGATGGTTGGGATTGGTGAGAAACATATCAGATTCGGCTATGCTCTTGATGACGGGGATATTATAGCCGGCCTTAGCCAGATCCTTTTCACAATCTCCCACCACCAAATGCTCCATTAACTTCCAAGCGGCTTCAGGATGCTTGGCTTTGCTGCTCATCACCCAGCCGTAAGGTCCGGTAACAATATTGACTCTCTTCTTCTGATGCAAGCCGGGGGCCACTCCCCACTTGAAGCTCTTGACCTGCTCTTGCACTATGGGTACATAGAATCTGCCGGAGAGGAACATGCCCAGCCTGCCGGTTTGGAAGAGTTGCAGCTGATTGGAGTTCTGCATATCGCTAAGGGAGGGCATGACTTTGTCTTTAACCCTCAGATCTACCATATACTGAAAGGCTTCTATAGCCTGCGGGCTGTCCAGCAGGCATTTCTTGCCGTCGGGGCTGAAGACGCTGCCCCCGTTCTGTGCTACCAACAGAGCTATATTGCTTATCAGGCCGCCAAACCTCTTCTGGCCGCCCTCACCTGTAGTCAGCTTATGCGCCGTCTGCCGAAATTCCTCCCAGCTCATGCTCCTGGTGGGATACGGCAGTCCGGCTTTATCAAAGATATCTTTGTTGTAAAACAGAGTGCAATCCGGCGACCAATCGGTCCCAAAGCCGTAGGTTAACCCTGTGCCTATGGCTTTTCTCTGCGTATCATATTTATACTTGTACAGCACTTGAGGGAAAAAATCTTCCAGCTTCAATCCATCGCTTTTGGCAATATATTTATCCAGCGGCTCCAGAATACCTCTCTGTACATAGGTGGGAACATTGTCAGGGCTGACCCGGAAGATATCCGGGGGGTTCCCTCCGGCTATCATGGTCATCAGCTTGGTTTGATAATCCCGGTCAAACCATATTTTCTTCACCTGGATATCGGGATTCTGTTTCATAAACTTATCAATGGATTTGTCGATGACCTGGCAACCTACATCGGTAGGCGAATAGCTGCAAGCTATGGTAACAACCACCTTGCCCTGCTGCTCTTCCTTGACCGAGCCTCCGCAGCCGATAAGCATAAGAGCCATACATATTGCCGCTGCCAAAAGAACAATTCCTTTACGCATAATTACTCCTCCCATAAACCTTAATCTTTATACGAAGTATTCTTTATTGTGCTGCAACAACTTCCGCCATAATTACATCCTTCAATCCTCGCTTGGGTACATGATGTACACCTTTATCATCACGCCAATATTTTATATCTCCGTCCTCATCTGCAGTTTCCAGCACTACCTCTTCAGCCGGATAGCCCAGCGCCAGCACCAGCAAAATATCATAACGCCCGGGGATATCCAGAGCCCGACGCAACTCATCTCTGTTAACGGAGCCTATTATACAACCGCCCAGGCCCTTTTCAACTGCTCCCAACATGATGCTTTGAGCAGCAATGCCATGATCACAACCGGGTGATTTAGCAATATCGGCATCGCAAAGGATAATTATGTAAGCTGCCGGCCTCTCTCCCTCAGCCGGTCCAGGCCAATTCTTGAGATAGCCGGCCCAAGCCAGCTGTGAAAATATAAGAGCGTTCTTTTTATGGTCACAGGATATTATATATTTCAACGGCTGCAGGTTTCCGCCGGATGCGGATAGGCGCCCTAAGTCCACTAATTCCTTAAGCGTATCGCAGCCGACGGCCTTCTCCTCTTTAAAACGCCTGTAACTTCTATTAGCCAGTATCAGATCTCTTAATTGCATTTTATATCCTCCACTTATGTTCATATTCAATGCTCGATGGAGAATGAAGCCCCTTTATGCCTTCCATTTCAGATACCTTCGCTTATACGGTATCTGAAAACCAGATATATTTCACATTCAGATAATTCAAAAGATACCTATATAGCAAATGCCGCCCCGCTATTCTAATGGGCCGTTTTAGAAATCTTAGTAAAAGCATTCCCCAGGTCGGCTTTGCGGTATAAAAGCATGTCTTAAGCTATAATTCTATCATACTGATGATAAAAATTAAATAGATTTCTTTAATTCCGAGATTGGTTACGGAACCTTATCCTGTAAGCTCGACAACCATCTTTCATTACCGCACCGTAGGTATTACCTCTACGAACCGGCAGATATCTTCTGGCATTTAGGGCAAAAATGCGTTCCCCGTCCATCAACAGTAATGCGTTCTATAGGAGTGCCGCAAAGCGGACAGGGCTGTCCCCTCTTACGATAAACACGATGATAGAGTTGAAAAGTGCCTGCCGCACCGCCCGCATCAACGTAGTTCTCTACCGAAGAACCGCGCCTGGCAATGGCTTCGGACAGGACTTCTCTTACGGCTTCAAAGAGGTGGCGCAGATTACGCTCGCTAAGCTGATTAGCCGGTGTTTCAGGATGTATACCTGCCCTGTGCAGGGCCTCGTCAGTATAGATATTACCCAATCCGGCCAAAACTCTCTGATTGAGCAACATCGCTTTGATGCGTTGCCGTCTGCCTCGAAAACGGCAAGCAAAGCTTTCAAAGGTTATTTCCAAAGGCTCTGGTCCCATAGCAACCAGTTGCGGTAGTTCAGCCAACAGATCCGGCTTGACCAGGATAACATAACCGAAACGGCGAATATCCCTGAAGCGCAATTGCCCGCCGTCACTGAGATTGATTAGAAGATGTGTATGCTTGAGTATCTCTTCCTCCGGCCGGTTGCAGGTAAATTGACCGGTCATCTTAAGATGCACCACCATCGCCGGCCCGCCGGCCAGCTTAATAATAATATTCTTCCCTCGCCGCAGCACCTCTTCCACTTTGCGGCCGGTAAGGGCTTCCTCAAATTCCGGCGTATAGCCACGAATAACATCTTGCCTGAGAACCTGCACGCCGGTCACACTTCTACCGACGGTACAGGCACGCAATCCCCTGACTATCGTTTCCACTTCGGGTAATTCCGGCATTGTATATCTCTCCCTGTTAATGGCTATTTAGCAGCATTCCCCAACGGCAATGATAATGCTAAAGATAAAGAGGCTTTGTAACAGGCTTTCCCGGCAAAGGCTGACGAAATTATCGCTCATTACATTTTGGTAAAATATGTAGCGCAGGCGTGGTCCAGCAGTTCCTCCGTCATCTCCGGGGTTTTATTCAGATAGTGGGCAATATCCATCAACTGCTCAAGGATATCACGCGGATGCACTGCCCTCATCGGCCTGCCGGCCTCCCGGAAATGGCGCTGAATAAGATAATCGAGCATCTCTCGGCGCAAAGGTATGGATTTTGTTTCGCATACCCGCCTGAATATCTCCCTAAACTCCTCCTCACTGGGATCGCCTATCTCTATCTTGTAGCGTATGCGGCGTAAGAAAGCCTCGTCAACCAGGTCCTTGGGATCAAGGTTAGTAGAATAAACGATAAGCAGGTCGAATGGAACCACTACTTGCTTGCCGGTTATCAAAGTATAAAAATCTATTCCCTTTTCCAAAGGCACTATCCAGCGGTTCAACAGATCCTGCGGTGAAACTCTTTGTCGCCCAAAGTCATCTATAAGCAGCATTCCGGCATTGGCTTTAAGCTGGAAGGGTGCCGTATAATACTTCAGATGGCTGTCGTACATCAGATCCAGATTCTCCATGGTCAGCTCGCCGCCCACTACTATAAATGGACGACGGCAAGCTACCCAGCGGTTATCATTGGCGAAATTCTCTTCCTGCTCTATGGCTTTATGCTGCAGGGGATCAAAAACCTTAATAACCTGGTTATCTGCCTCCACGGCATAAGGAACCATAACTCCGCCGGCTATGGTGCGGCTAAGACGCTCAGCTACAATGGTCTTGCCGTTTCCGGCAGCGCCGAAAAGGAAGATAGAGCGTCCGGAGTTCATGGCAGGGCCCAGCTGCGATATGGTATGGTCGTTGATCACCAAATCCGACAGCGCCTCTCTTACCATAGCTTCATTTATCTGCTGGGTTTCAAAACGCTGCTTGGAGGTTACCTCCAGATATTGATCAAGCGGCACCGGGGCCGGGCCAAGATACATATCTCTACCAAGAACTTCAGCCACCCTCTGCCGGCCTCGCTCTGTCAGAGAGTTATCCCAGCTTATATCCTGAAAAGTGCTTCCATGACGCACCTCTACAAATGTACTCTCCCGCAGATTGCGTAGAATAGCCTGTACGACGGTGGCATACGGCAGTTTCAGTTCAGAAGCAATGGCGCCGCCATTGAGCGTTCCTCTATAAAAAAGTGTCTTTAGGATCAGATCGCTGATAAAATCAGGCGTCAGCCCTGTTTCTTCTATAGCTTTCGGTGCTTGCGGACGGTAAGCTATTGTGTTATCCATTGCTAAAGACATTATTATTTCCTCCCGATATGCTTTTCAAACATAGTGCCTAAGCTTACAAACGCGCTTAAATCCCAAACAAGCCGCTCCAACTCCCGGACCGGTGCCGATCGCTCAATCCAGTAGTGCTCCCTGCTGACGCAGCAACTGCTGCAAAGCGGCTATATTTATCTCTCTGGGCATCTCATTGAGATGCGCCGCCATGGCGGCAGCCGTTCCTGCCGCCTGTCCGGTAGCCATGCATATTGGCATGATCCTGGTGGAAGAATGTGCCTCATGGGTGGTGGATATCGGCCTTCCGGCTACCAGAAGATTATCGATTTTCAACGGCACCAGACATCTGTAAGGTATATCGTAATGCGCGCCGGGCGGCAAGCATTTTATTACTGTGCCTGTGCCGGCCGGATTATGGATATCTATGCAGTAGGAGCCCTGTGCTATTGCATCCGGAAACTGCCGGCCTTCAAGCACATCCTCTTCGGCCATGATATATTCACCGGTAATACGCCTGGTCTCCCTTATCCCTACCTGCGGAGCAGTTGCCAGAAGATAGGCATTCTCAAAACCTGCCACATGGCAGCGTAAAAAAGCAACCAATTCTTTTGCCTGCCGCCTGGATTCCAGCTCGGCCCGGGTAAGGTCCATAAAGCTGGTGCCATCTATGCCGGCTACCCTGGTAGTATTAAAATGCAGCTCTCCGGGACGAGTGGTTTTAAACAACAGAACATTTTCCCTGGGATTGTTAATCTCCCCACGCTCTTTGGCCAGATCATACAGCCTGTTTATCTCTTCCCGTGAAGGCATACGCTCTTCATCTATTCCGGCCATGCGGAAGTTAAGGGTGACCGGCTGCATCAGACCGTCTTCCTCCCGCCCTTTTTCTGTGGGTGCTCCTGCCAGCCAGGCAATATCGGCATCTCCGGTGGCATCCACCGTTACCTGCGCCAGAATGGTCTGGCGTCCGGATTTGTTATGTACTACTATGCCTCCAAGTACGCCGTCATTTGCAAATGCTTCCACAGCCGTAGTATGCAGCATCAGGCCTACCCCGGCCGCCTGCAGCTTCTCCAGCAGCACCATCTTCATTACTTCGGGATCAAAAATCAACGATCCTCCCTGCATTTCAGGCCATACCACACCGCCTTCGGTTGCCATAGCCTCTATTATCTCTTTTAGTATTCCGGCGATTATCGGCTTTCCGCCAGCCTGATATTGCATAAAGGGGTTTACCATGGCCGCTGTAGCCGCTCCGCCCAAAAAACCGTAATGTTCCACCAGCAGAACATCTGCTCCGTTTCTTCTGGCAGCCAGTGCCGCTGCCACGCCTGTCAGACCGCCGCCGACTATCAGAATAGTGCTCTTGATTATCTCCTGATAATATTTACGTGTTTCGGTTTGCTCTTCAACTGTATTTTCAACAGATGTAACCATCTTCGGCTCCCTTCTCGCTGCTTATTACTCATAGCTCGTAGTAGCTCTATTTAAGCTGGTAATTATTCTAAAGGCCCTTATAAAATTGCAAAATACTGCTTTCAGAATTCCTTTGCCGGCCTGCTATTTATTACCGCTTATTCTACCTGCCTGCATCCTTAGTTGCAAGTGCCAACCTGGCGATGATTATAAATATCATTCCTTGAAGACGTCCGAGCAAGCCCTTCTTGCGGCTCGTCTCCCGTTTCCAAGTTCTAGTTTGAAACGTGTGACGAGCATCCATGCCTTAGCTTATACGATCCTCCTTATCCGAGCTTCAAAAAGACGAGGCCAAGGCAGGGAAATATCCCATCTCATTTTGTTACCGGCCGAAAAACAAACCTGCTCTTCAAGCTGTCTTAACTTTAACACCATACATGTTTGCAATTCCGCTTCAACCTCAGCATGGTACGGCCCCAAATTAAAGGGAGAAATACCTTTTGTCTTTAAGCTATTAACTGTTGCAGCGCGACAACGTGATTGATATATCCAATCGTCTGCGTACTCCTCCAGAAGTACGACGGCATTATCCCGGGCAATCTCCTCCTGTTCACGCCTCTTTTCGGCTGCCGTCAGCGCACCAAGATGAGCCAGAGCATATCCGATGGAATTACCGGCGGTATTCCATCCGGCAAAAGCAGACAGCCGCCCCAGCGCTCCTCTGTCGGCCAATCCGGACATCAATCTGTCATCGGCACCATTGGCCGCCGCCAGATCAATTAATCCCACTTTGGCCTTGCTATTGAGAAGATTATCGATTTTATAATATAAAGAATCGTATACTGTGGGCGAAGCTTCTTCTCCCAAAAAGATATCCGGCATCTCGTCATCGTGTGGCAGATTGACCATAAGACTCATATCGCTTTTCACGCCGACAGACCAGCCCAGAACATGTAGGTGCCGCTCCAGATTATCACGTATGGTCATATTCTCATACCTGGCAATACGCTCCCAAGAAGCATCCGGCCAGCCCTCCACAGCCACCTCTTCTCTGACCGATCCCAGTGCTCGAACTATCAACAGAGCGCCCAATTCATCTGCTCCATTTAAAAGCGTAACTCGGTCTGATAAGCCTGACCGGGCTACAATATCCATAATCTCTGCCTGCTCCAGGCAATGCAGACCCTGCGACGTAGCATCTTCCTGTCCCAGAACTAAATAATCCAGCACGCCATCGGAAACCGCTTTAACGGCAGCTATGTTTAAATGATGGTTTCGCCTGCGCACCGAAAGGTAGCGTTCCCTGATCTCCAATGGGATCCGCTCCTCCAGATGCTGTAGTTCGCACTTCAGCCCTTTTTCGCCGCTGTGCATACGGCCCAGCAGCTCTGAATAGAGAGGCATCAGCCGCCATACGTCCATATCGGCATCATTGGATACGGTAATAGTGGAGCGCAGAATAACACCGAAAGCGGTTAAAGAGATATCCGGCTGCTGCTCCTTAAGCCTGTAAAGCATTTGCAGCCTGCTGCCGGCCTCTTCTGAAGTGGTACTAAAGCTTCTTGAGGCTATAAGGCCACCGTAAAGGAGCATCTCCAGATTGATAATAAAATTCCCGCAGCTTCGTGCCTGTTCCCATAGCCAGCTTTCCAATAAATCCGGTCTGCCGGGACGAGTATACCGGTCCAGCAGCTCCCGAGGCGGCAGCAGCAAATCAGCGCCGGCCAGCGAAGCCAGCCGAAGAGGGCGATCCGTATTACAAGGCCGGCTATCGAGTGGAAGAAGAGCTATCATTCAAGTCTCCTTTTCGAGTATTCCGGATCCGCCGCGATACAAACCGATTGCCTGCCGGATAGAAACGTAACGGTAGATTGACAGCCGTTTTTATTCCTATCCTGGGAACAGCAACGATATCATCATAGGTATAACCATCATCAAGAAGCAAGAGCCTGCCGTTTGAAAGATCGGCCTCGTTGCAGTTTCTATCTATCCGTAATGCCTGGCAAAGACGCCCCGGGCCGCTGCAAAGCAACTGCTTGTTCATGGTATTTCTAAGCATGAACATCTCTTCCAGCCCGGATAGTGGTTCCAATGCTCTTATCAGAACGGCTTCCCCAATACCCTGAGCTGCTGTCACCACATTAAAACAGAAATGATTGCCGTAGATAAAATAGACATACGCCCTTCCGGGCGGGCCGAACATGGGGCGATTACGCGGCGTCATGCCTCGTGAAGCATGACAAGCTGGGTCACCTTGCGAAAGATACGCCTCCGTTTCCGTGATGCGTCCTGACAGAATTTTGCCGTCAACGATATGCAGCAGAACCTTGCCCAGTAGAGATACAGCTATATCCGGTGTTGAGCCTTTATAGAACTCAGCCTGTAACGGCTTTCCTTTTATATCTGCCTTCTGTCTTACGCCTTCCCAACCTGCAAACGCACTTAAATGCTGAATAGCTAGTCCACACTCCTAACCTGCAACTGTGCCCCAAATCCCGAGCAATCAACTCCAAACAACTATGCTCCTATATTAAGCAGAAATTTAGTTATATTCTGGTAAGAATAATAATGTACTACTTCACTGGCAAGGGCTGATTCCTTGATCAGGAATTGCCATTCCATACTCCCGAATTGATTGAGCATGGTCAGATATCCATGCAAAACAGCTATACCTACGCCAATGCCCAGAAAGACCGCAAAGAGAGAATCCACACCCTCTCCCAGCGAAAGCTGCGTCATATCATGAAAGATTTTACTGCCTACAAAGGTAACCATTATGAACAGGGTAAACAGAGCTACGCAGGCTGCCAAATTGCCTCCCTGTGTTGTCAGATGAAACCATCCGACCATAGAAGTCTGCAGCCTGGGATAAAGAGCCCACGCAAATTTGATGGATGCTATGGTGCCGAAAAAATCAAGCAAAGTCGTGGCAAAGCCCCGTCTGGATTCCATTATGGCGAACGACGCAATCAGAATAACTATTGCAACATCCATCGATTTCATATCATCAACTCCGCTAACTACGTAATTGAGCTGACAAACGTTCTTCCAGCGTTTGAGTGATGCGTTCCTGTACAGCATTAACCTCCTCATCGGTTAATGTCCGCTCGGAACTGCGATAGTATATTGAATAAGCCAGGCTCTTCATGCCTTCAGGCAACTGTTTGCCATGATACAGATCAAAAAACACTACCTTTTCCAATAGAGCTCCGGCCCTTTCTCTTATTATGCCGATTATTTCGGCAGAAGCAACATCTTCGGGTACCAGCAGAGCCATATCACGCTCTACTGCCGGAAACCGAGGTACGGAACTATAAAGCCTTTCCAGCCTGCCAACCTTTACCAAAAGGTCAAAATCCAGCTCCGCCAGGTAAACCGGACCGGATATATCATATGCCGCCGCCGCGCGTGGATGTACCTCTCCAAGATATCCAAGCTTGCGACCACCGATACGAACTTCGGCACTCCTGCCGGGATGAAGCCAGGGAGCGGCCCCGATGGTGAAAGATGCATCTTCAATGCCGCAAGCGGCAAGCAGCTTCTCCACTATCCATTTCAATTGATAGAAATCCACCTCTACAACTTCGGAAGGTATATTCCACCAGTTCTCCCAAAAGCTGCCTCTGACGGCTATTCCTACCATGCTCTTCTCCTCCGGCAGGTCATTCTCCTTCCTTGCCAGAAAGATACGTCCCAATTCGAAGATAGCAACATCATTCTCCTTGACACTCAAATTCCGCTTTATTACCGATAGCAAGCCATCAGCCAAAGTAGTGCGCATCACTGCCAGGTCTTCCGTCAAAGGGTTTTTGATCTTCACTATACGACACAGCTCATCCTGAGGAGAGAGCAGCAGGCGATCGGAGAAAGCTCTATCGGTCAGGCTGTAGCATACCGTCTCATCCAGACTACAGCCTGTAAGGATATCGCGAACCAGATCTTCGTATTTTTGCTCCCTGTTCTTACCCCCGGGTTGGCATAGCCTGCCCGGTAGAGTATTCTCAAAGTTGTTGTATCCGTAAAGGCGGGCTATTTCCTCTATCAAATCCGCTTCTATGGATACATCGCGGCGATAAGAGGGCACGAGAACTTCCAGCGTGTCTTCATGCTCAGTAACATTAAAATGCAGCCGCCTCAACAGGGCCGACATGGTAGATGGGCTGAGATTCGATCCCAGCAGAGAATTAACCTTATTGATTCTGAGAGAGATAGATTGAGGTTGTACCGGCTGCGGATAAAGGTCCACCGTATCCCTGACGACAGCATCAGGGAGCATCTCCAGTATCAGAGCCGTAACGCGATCCAGCGCCCGGCGGATGCCGTCGGGATCCACGCCTCTCTCAAATCTATAGGAAGCCTCTGTAGGCAACCCCAGATGCTTTGAGGTCCGCCGGACCGATCCCGGTTTGAAGATAGCCGATTCCAGTAATATGGTTGCAGTATGCTCGGATACCTCGCTATCTGCTCCGCCCATGACACCGGCTATAGCCACCGGTTGCTCGGCATCGGCAATGACCAGCATCTGCGGGTCCAATTCCCTTTCCACTCCATCTATACTCACCATACGCTCACCCGGCTCTGCCCGACGTACTGCTATACGGCTTCCATTGAGTTCCGTATAATCGAAGGCGTGAAGAGGCTGCCCCAGTTCCAGCATAACATAATTAGTGGCATCGACTATATTATTTATGGGACGCATACCGGCGGCAATCAAACGATTTTGAATCCATTCCGGAGACGGCTCTATTCTTATGCCGTCTATAACCCGAGCGGCATAACGTGGGCATAAATCATAATCATGCACCTCTACCTTTGCCCAGCCCTTATCCTCTCCGTCCGGAGCTTTCGGCAACGGCACGCTGATATCTTTATCCAGCAAAGCGGATATCTCCCGGGCCAGGCCTAACATGCAAAGACAATCCCCTCGGTTGGAGGTGATATCCGCATCCAAGACCTCGCCCCATTCGCCGGCCTCCACTTTGCCGATCTCCAGACCGGCCATGGTCAATTTATCCGCCAGCTCAGCCGGTTCAATATCTATATCCACAAAGTCGCTCAACCACATAAGCGGTGCTTTCATAATTATTCAGGCCTCCTTGAATATCAGGCATTAAGGCACTATGTCCTTCAGCCTGTTTTTTCTGCTTTGTTTCGGAGATAAGCTACTTACTCCATATATGCTCCGTTTTTTGTTTTATAATTTTATAAAGAGTGTCGTAATTCTCCGCCTATTTATGTCTATATTTCAAAATTGATTCAAAAATCGTAGATCATTCTCAAAAAAGTATCTGATATCATCTATGCCGTACTTAAGCAGCGCTATGCGCTCTACTCCCATGCCAAAGGCAAAACCCTGCCATTTCTCCGGATCATGACCGACATTGGCGATCACTTTAGGATGAACCATACCGGCGCCCAATATCTCCAGCCAGCCGCTGCCGGAACAGAGACGACAACCCTTACCCTTGCAAACAAAGCAGCTTACAGCTATCTCGGCACTCGGTTCCGTGAAGGGGAAGAAATCCGGCCTGAAGCGCATTCTGGTATCCTGCCCGAACATTTGCCGGGAAAAAGCCGTCAAAATACCCTTAAGGTCCGTAAAGGTCACATCACGGTCTATCACTAACCCTTCCACCTGATGAAAAATAGGCGAGTGGCGGCTGGTAACGGCATCTCGTCGATATGTACGCCCCGGCATTATAAACCGAAAAGGCGGCTTGCCGTTCTCCATACAATGTATCTGTATCGGAGAGGTATGTGTCCTAAGCAGCACACTATCGCTGATATAGAAGGAATCCTGAGTATCGCGGGCCGGATGATCGTAAGGTATGTTTAAAGCTTCAAAGTTATAATAGTCAGTTTCTACTTCCGGCCCTTCTGCAATCCGGAAACCCAGCCCTATGAAAATACTCTTGATCTCATCCATTATTCTGGTCAGCGGATGCTGACGTCCCTGCACCGGGCCTCGCCCCGGCAAAGTGATATCAAGACATTCAGCCTCCAGGCGCATCCGTTCAGCCTCCGCCTCCAGACGAAGCATAACCGCATCCGCTTCTACAGCCACTCTATTCTTAAGATCATTTATGGCCTGCCCCAAAGACGGTCTCTCTTCCGGAGCAACGGATCCCAGGCTCTTAAGCAATTGCGTGATGGAACCTTTCTTGCCCAGATACTCCCGGCGTACCCCCTCCAGCTCGGCTAACGAATTCACCTCGGATAAGCGCTGTCGGGCTTCACTTTCCAAACGTAACAGATCCTTTTGCATCAATCGAAATTCCTCCTCAAACCAAAAAAAAGCCTACACCCTTACAGAGCGTAGACTGCACTTTTTAAAAAGCCTTTTCCAGACTTCACAGTTGTATTATATATCAGGATACAGCCATAAACCCCATTTGAAAAACGACCTCTTTTCAATCACCGGCTTTTGCACCCTGCAAGCCGATTACATCTTTATATAAGAGGTAGATGCCAATCGAACCACACTGTTCGAAGAGCTGCCACAGCCACCCCGACAGAGGCATACGAACATCCTTCCCCAGACGTAATAAATTATCAGCATTATAGCATGGTAATAATCACAATACAAATATAGCGGAGCATAAAATAGGAGGTATTAATTCCGGCTTATATTTCTGTAATCAAGCCTTTGCTCTCCTATCTCAAGCAGCGCTAAGCTGCTTGAGATATTCACGCTGACGCATCTCCAGCCCTGCCTGCTCCAGTAAAAGATATATGACCCTCTTAATGGCTCCCTGAAGAGAGTTGGAACCGCTGCCGTAAATAACTCCGGCGCCGCATCGACATTGCGGCGATCCTAGTTGATAACAGTATACGGAACCTACTCCCTCCTGAAGAAGAAGCTCACGGTGAATCATATTGCCGCAGTATGCCAGGTCTCGCATCACAACTTCCCCGCCTCGTTGGCCGGCCTGGGCAGCTAAATAGATCTCATCGGTAAATGATGATACAGAAACATATTGATCACTGAGACCAAAGCTCTCCACAGGGATGAACTCCTCCCGCCCCCGCTGCATGAGCAATGCACCCTTTATACCTAAAAGTGAAGCGTTATCTTTTAACAATGACAACAGTCCCGGCCCAGTGCCCGAAGATAACGATGCCATGCTGCCTGTGGAAATAGTTTTGACTCTGCCTGATACCTGTTTCAATATACCCAGCAAGTGATCGGTATCGGATTCAGAAGCGGTAAGCCTGGCCATTTCGTAATCCAGAGCATCATTAAGCCTTCTGGCCTGAGCACGCAGCCGATTGCGATTGAGAGTACGGTGAATAACCAGAATTATTTGATCGATATCGAAGGGTTTTACCAGATAATCGGCGACACCGCTTCGCAGGGCCTCCATGCTGGTTTCTTCGCTGGGGAAACCCGTCAGGATAATTACCGGCAAATCACAATGTTTATCTACCCAACGAGATAGCGATATGCCGTCCATGGAAGGCATCTTGATATCGGTCATCAGAAGATCGAAGCTCTTTTCCTGCAGAAGCTTGATTGCCGCATTACCGTCACAGGCAGTTTCTACCTGAAAGCCCTCATCTGTAAGAACTTCGTGAAGAAGATTACAGATATGCCTCTCATCGTCAACTACCAGAATTCGATCCTTATCGCTCATATATTTATCCCCCGATAAAGCCTATCCGGTTATTCAAGCGCAGCCAAAGCCGCCATGCCTGAAAGCCCTTATGAGTTTAATTCTACACAAATGTATTGAAATCCTACCTGCACCGGCCCGCAAGCCTCAGCTTCCGTCAATCAATAATGGAAGAGGCTCGATTTCGCTTCAATTCGTTCTCCCTTCAAGCATTGGTCTTGGGAAAGGTAATTATACCTGTTCGGATGTCTGAATTAAAATAGAGATTATTTTTAAACGTTCTGTTATATTGTCATATAGCTGAATAAGGCTTTCCATCTTTGTACGAATGGAATTATCCTTGCTCAATCCATATAGCTTCTTTGTATCATGAGCAGCTACAATCAAGCCGGAGTTCGCCAGCTTTATAAGAGCTTTTTCTACATCAGCATTGCTTCTTCCGGTATAGCGGGCTATCTCTTCAACCGATGCCTCCCGTCTCCCATCCCTGCTAAAAAACAGCACTATATCCAATTTAATAAAGTCGTTGATAACGTTCCTTATAAAACGTTCGATCAGCGGATCAGTGAGATGAATCTCCAGCATCAAGTATTCTCCTCTATATCTCTATGTGAGATATGATGCATATTATGTCATACCCAGAAGTGCATGAAGGCAAACTCGGCAAAAGAGTAGAACATAAACGAGGTTCAGGCTTGCTCCAAGAGCTTTTCCCAGATATTAAAAGCCGACAAAAAGGAATTTTAAAGACCGCTGCAGAATAATATCTGCAGGAGGTTAAACATGCAGAATACGGTAATTATCTGCCTTGCAGCAGCAATCTTGTTAGTATTAGTTACCGCCGTGCTTCGCCGTGGCAGCGATCATGACGAAGTCCGTAACTGCGCCTTGCAAAACAAGCAGAATATCTCCAAAGCAAAAGCCCGGGTCAGCATAAGCGACAAGGCTGCCGGCTCACCTCCCCATGGCAGAGAGACGGATTGAAAGAATTGGTGGGGAAGGGGGGATTTGAACCCCCACACCTTGCGGCACTAGATCCTAAGTCTAGCGTGTCTGCCATTCCACCACTTCCCCGATTTATTGCAATAATGTGAAATACGCCCTAATGCAGTATACCAAAGTGCCGGGAGCAACGTCAACGAGCTGTAGAGATCAATAATATATTAGACTATTGGGATGACAAGCCGGCAGAACCCGCGAGATATCGCAGAGGCGCCTGCCTCTCCGGCAAGCCGGTATGAGACTTCTCCGTATTATTGCAGGTAATCCATCAGGCCGTAATTGAATACTTCCGGCTCATCCTGGTCTGTCGAGTATGCGTAGGCACGGTATAGGAGAAGGCAGGGTCAGGAGTTTACATTTAACATTCACCGTCTCGAAGAGCTTGCCACGGCCTATCTGTATTTTCTCCGGAACGAGCAGAAATTTATTCGATGGCCTTAGTTTCCATCAGATTGTTATTCTCTCCGGCATTAATCCTATACTCCAAAAGATCAAAGATATCAATATAAGGTTTATATGCATATATCCTATTTCTTTGCTGTCCCGTAATCTCTCTCAAAATCCCCAAGGACACTAGATTATCTATAACTTTCCCAGCTGTGCGATAAACGCATCCCAGATGTTTTTCAACCATCCTTATGGATACCATGGGTTGCTCAAACAAGAACTCTAGTAACCTTAATTCCATTGCACTTGTGTTGCCGGCCAAGGCAATAATGCTTTGCCGATGATCTTCCCTCATTTGCAATATAGCTCTTGCCGTATCAGTAGCTGATTGACTAACAATAAATACCCCTTTAAGAAAGAACTTAAGCCAACCATCCCAGTTGCTCTCATTTCTTACTGCCATTAGCCGATCATAATACTCGGCTCTATGAGCTTTAAAATAGTGACTTAAATATAGTAGAGGCCTTTGCAAAACTTCCCTTTCGCATAGAATAAAAGCAATCAATGCTCGGCCTACCCTCCCATTGCCATCCATAAATGGGTGAATTGTTTCAAACTGAGCGTGCGCCAGTCCACAATGTAATAAAACCGGCAATGTGGTATCATGAAGAAAATGCTCCAAATCATCAAGCAACCTAAGCATATCCGGAACCGGAGGGGGAACAAATGCTGCTGTAAATATAGTTGAACCCTTCTCCCCAACCCAATTTTGTTGCTTTCTAAATTCTCCTGGAGACCTATTCTCTCCGCGAGCTCCCTTAAGCAAAATTTCATGCATTTCTCGAATCAATCGAAGGCATAAGGGCAACTCCTTAAGCCGATCCAAGCCATAATTCATAGATATAACATGATTAACAACTTCTCGGACGTCCTTAGGGGCATTGTTGGTCTTTGGATCCACTTCGAATTGCAGGATATCTTCCAAAGTACTCTGAGTACCCTCTATTTGCGAGCTAAAAACCGCTTCCTGTCGCACATACATAGTAACAAACAAATCTGGATTTGGCAGGATAGAAGCAACACCATCTAGGCGCCCAAGAGCTCTATCTGCATCAGAAAGTAGCTTTGTAAGTTCGGCATCCATGGGTATTGGTGATAACGGCAAAAGAGTTTCCGGTATAAATGCAGAATAACCACCAGATTGTTTTACATATCTTCCAGATAGCACAATAAAACCCATCTTTTCCTCCTCTTATTTTACTGTGGTAAAATAAGAGGAGTTTTAAGCGCCTTATGTTATAAAATAGCTATTTTATAACATAATACTTATTTAACAGCCTTGCGTCAACTCTTTTCCGACAACCTCCAAAGAAAATGAGGGGGGTCAGGAGTTTACATTTAACATTTGATCTCTTTAATGATTCGGCTCACAGTAACATAGCTGATACCTAAATGAGCTGCTATCTCTCTTTGAGTATAGGCATGTTCAACATAAGCCTTACGAATTGCTCTGTCCCTGCTCTTTACATCGTCACTTTGTAGAGGTCCGTAACATATTGGATTATTGAGATGACAAGCCGGCAGAACCCGCGAGATATCGCAGAGGCGCCTGCCTCTCCGGCAAGCCGGTATGAGGCTTCTCCGTATTATTGCAGGTAATCCATCAGGCCGTAATTGAATGCTTCAGGCTCTTCCAAGTTCTCATTTGTGCCAGTTCACATAGGCTGGGAAACAGTCCGTTGAAAGATCATACAGCCTGGGTCTGTTGAGTATGCGTAGGCACGGTATAGGAGAAAGCCCAGGCTGCCAGGCATTAATAGATGAATCTTTCACGGCTGTCCATTATTTCTCTCCCAAAATATTTTTAGTTCGTTCAAATATAACTATATTTTTTGATATGACGACGTTCTCCCCAGAGGCCTTTGCGACTCAGGCTATGCAATCTATTTTACTCAGGTCTACAGGATATTGCAGCGGCTTACCGTTGACAAAGCTGTTGATTTCCCTTAAAGCAAGGGCTCCTATCCGTCGCAGGTTTTTTGAGACGGCACCGGCTATATGCGGTGTCATCACCACATTGGGCAGATTGCGCAGAGGATGATCCGACACAGGCGGCTCGGGCTCGGTCACGTCGATAAAAGCACAGAATCTGCCCGTTTTCAATTCCCTTATCAGCGCCTGCTCATCCACAATAGCACCGCGGGCGGTATTGATAAAGACGGCGTTATCTTTGGTTTTATGAAGCAGATCCGCTGTAATCATGCCTTCCGTCTCTTTGGTGGAGGGAGCGTTGATGCTTATATAATCGCAGTGGGAGAAGATATCTTCAAGGCTTTTCTTTTCGACACCCAGGGCAGATGCTCCCTCTTTCGATAAATATGGATCGAATACCCATATGGTGGTAACTTCGAAGGCTTGGAGATACTTTATCAATCGCCGTCCGACAAAGCCGGCTCCCACTATGCCCACTACGGCACCAAAGAGCTCCAGGGCATTAGCCGACTCTTCACAGCCCCAGCCCCCGGCATCTACCATCCGCATCTGCTCTTTCAGCCGCTTGCCACCCATCAGGATAGCTCCCATACAGTAATCGGCCACTCCGATGCCTATGGCCGGAGCTGCAGTGGTTATAGGTATATTCCTGCGAATAAACTCCTCACTTATCACCGGCTTTACACTTCCCGCTGCATGAGCTACCATTTTCAGGTTACAAGCGTAATCCAGAAGATCCCTCTCAAACCGTATGCTTCCCCAGGAAGTAACGGCGATATCTGCCTCACCAAGTAGATCCTTAACATAATCAACCGTTATCGTCGGCTGCGGCTGCCCAATAACTTCAACTGTTTCAGATAATTCATCGATTGTTTCTTCACTAAAAATCTTATTGCATAGCTCTTCATTTATTAGTAGCGCACACTTCATCATCTTGTACTTCCTTTATCAGCATATATTTTCTGTAATTACGGTTTCACGCTGACTTTTACACTTTCACCAGCGATTAAATTGATGGTAAAGCCTAGATAACCCCACTGATCACTCCTCAGCCGAATATCTTCAGAGCCTTCTCTGCAAAGCCGGTAATCAGTCAAAGGCTGTAAAATAACGCTTATGCCTGTTTCGCGGCTGTCAAAAGGACTATAAAAAATGCCTTCAAAGCTATTTTGATTTGCATCGACCTCATACCTGGATAGAACATCATGCCCGAATTGGACCCGTCCCCGCCGGCGTCGTGCTCGTACCAAACTGAGTATAGGAGCGCTAAGTCCTGAAAAACGGCTGTTGCCGGCTCCTCTGCCGCCGCTGAAGATATCGAACTTTTCCCAGCAGCATAAATCTTCAGCATGGTTTCTCTCCCATAGAGCCAGCAATCTATCGGCCAGGATTGCGGCCTTATCCATATACCCATGGTTATAAAAAGCCTTCCACATAAACCATTGCGGCGGTATCCAGACAGCGCCGTTCCAGTAACCTTTGTCTCTGTAATAAGGACTGTTTTGCGGCACTACTGTCAGGCCGTATTCCGTCCACAGGCTATCCGAATCAAAAATGTGAGAGGTTACCTGCTCCAAACGTTCCGAAGGAACGGAATTGGAGAGCATTGGGTAACATCCATCCAGACCATACATCGGAAGAAGGCCGTCTTCTTGGGTTCTCCATGCATAAATACCATGCTCCTCGCTC
>JAQUEL010000035.1 GCA_028685295.1 bacterium | reverse complement strand
CTGATAACCATATGAAAATTATCAAGTTTGCTGACAGCGATGGCAGTGTCAGCGTCAGTATTGAGTGCCTGACGGGCGATGAGCGCCTTTGCGAGCTATCATCGATGATGGGCGTTAGTGATAATGCTGGCGCTAGAGAGATTGCCGCTGGGATGATACCTGATAATAAGTGAGACCGGGGTTGCCACTAAATCACGCTTGTGTTATTATAATTTAAGTTATTTCAGGAGGTTTTAATTTTGGGGATAGTAATGATAATTGTTCATATATTAATATGTATCGGCTTGATTGTTGTAGTTCTGATGCAGAATACTAAGAGCGAAGGCGGGCTTTCCGGTGCCATAACAGGATGGTCACAGCATGCAAAGTCCAGGTATGGCATAGAGGAGAAGCTGGATAGGTTTACTTTAGGCCTGGCTATAGCCTTTTTTGCTTCGGCTCTGGTGATGTATCTTATCTATCCCATCTTTCTCTAGGAAATATAATTTGGTTATCCCAAAATGCCTTTCCGCTGCAGCGTAAAGGCATTTTTAATATGAAGGAGGGCAGGATCAGGCTTTGTATAAACAGCTTATGTTCTTTTTGACGGCTGTTCTGGCAGCTTTAATGATAGCTGAATGCAGCACGGGTAAAGATACTCCGGCCAAGCCTGCGCAGCCTGTCATCTCCGAATGTGAACTGAAAGCCGTCTCCGGTGATATCGGTCAGTATGGCGGAGCCCTGGTACTGATGGCTCTGTCGGATCCTAAGACCTTTAATCCTGTAACCGCTTCTGAGACATCCAGCACGGAGATTATAGATCACATCTTCTCCGGACTGGTGGAAATGAACGGGGAAACCATGGATTACGAGCCGGCGCTGGCCAGGTCATGGTCTACCAGTTCGGATGGACGGACGTGGACCTTCACTCTCCGCAAGGGGCTGCAATGGTCAGACGGCGCTCCTCTAACAGCAGATGACGTCATCTTTACTTTCGATGTTATCTTTGATCCACGTATACCTAACAGCACTGCGGATGTTCTAAGTGCCAAGGGTCACCCTATAAAGGCACGTAAGATTGATGAACAGACCGTTCAGATAACTACCGCTGAGCCCTTTGCGCCCCTGCTGAACGGCCTTACCACGCCTATTTTACCAAAACATAAGCTTGAACAGCCCGTGCGTGCCGGTAATTTCAACTCTGCCTGGGGTATAGACACGGAGCCGCAGAAGATAGTCGGCTGCGGCCCGTTTGTTTTAAATCGCTATATTCCCGGTCAGAAGGTAGTTCTGTCACGCAATCCGTATTATTGGAAGATGGATACCGCAGGTAAGAGATTGCCATATCTGGACGGGCTGATATATGTGGTTGTTCCTGATCTGGAATCCATGCCTGCCAGGTTCATGGCGGGAGAGGCTGATTCCCTGAGCGTGAGAGGATCGGATTACGCCATGCTCAAACGGCAGGAGAAGGCCGGTGATTTCACTATGTATAATCTGGGACCGGCTTTAGGTACAGAGATGCTCTTCTTTAATATGAACCCCCGGGCTGCCAAGTTGGATCCAGCCAGACGCAGATGGTTCAGCGATCGTAATTTTCGCCGGGCGCTGGCCTGTGCTGTAGATAAAAAAGGAATTATCAGCACTGTTTACGACAGCCTGGCCGTGCCTCAAAATGGTCCGGAATCCTCGGCTAATCGTGTTTATTACAACCCTTCAGTGCCTGAATATCCATATGACCCGGCAAGAGCCAGGATTCTTCTGGAGCAGGCAGGTTACAAGGATAGAAATGGCGATGGTTATATAGAAGATAGTAGCGGCCGCACTGTAGCGTTTACCATCATTACCAACGTGGAAAACAAGGAACGGGTGGATCAGGGCAATATCATCAAGGATGATCTGCAGCGACTGGGTATAAAAGTTACGCTGGCTCCCATAACATTTAATTCGTTGGTAACCAAGCTGGATAAAAGTTCCGATTGGGAGGCCTGCATACTCGGCTTTACCGGGGGACTGGAGCCTCATTCCGGCAGCAATCTTTGGAAAAGCAGCGGACAATTACATATCTGGAATCCGGCACAGTCAGCACCGGCCACTGCGTGGGAAGAGCGTATTGACCGTATATTCGATACAGCGGCCGTTACACTTGATAAAGAGAAGCGTAAGGCACTATACTATGAATATCAGGAGATCATAGCCGATGAATTGCCCGTTATCTTTCTGGTGACCCCTACCAGAACAGCAGCCATAAGGAATCGCTTTGGCAATCTTCGGCCGACCATCTCCGGGGCTTTCTGGAATGAATGGCAAATATATGTAAGGTGAGACGATGTATCGCTTTATTATAAGAAGAGTGTTGAGTGCTATACCCCTGCTGATTGCCATAACCCTTGTCTCTTTTGCCATTATGCAAATGGCGCCCGGCGATTTTTTAACGCAGATGTCGCTCAATCCACAGATTTCGCCGCAACTGATCGAAAAACTGAGAGTAACTTACGGTCTCGATCAGCCGGTGTACGTTCGGTATCTACGTTGGCTCTGGGGCGTGGTTAGGCTGGATTTCGGCTATTCTTTTGCCTATCATATGCCGGTGATCAAGCTTATTGCTCAGAGAGCAGCCGCTACGCTGTTGCTGGGCCTTAGTTCCACTATCTTTGCCTGGGGCATAGCCGTGCCGCTGGGAATTCTGGCTGCAGTGCATCGCAACAGTTGGATAGACAGGCTGACCTCGATATTGGCCTTTATGGGGATATCCGTGCCCACAGCCTTTCTAGCTCTGCTGGCTGTATTTGTAGCAGCCAGAACAGGATGGCTCCCTATTGGCGGCATGCATCATATGTCATATGAATTCATGTCCCCCTGGCAACAGTTTTGGGATCTGCTCCGGCATCTGGTTCTGCCTACACTCGTTTTGGGCATTGGAATGCTGGCCGGCTTGATGAGGCAGGTGCGTTCGAATCTTTTAGAAACGCTGCGCAGTGATTATGTCACTACTGCCAGGGCCAAAGGAGTTTCCGAAAGAGTAGCTGTTTATCGCCATGCCTTTGGCAATGCCATCAATCCTTTGATAACCATTTTTGGCTATTATATCGGAGATCTGCTTAGCGGAGCGGCACTGGTAGAGATAGTCATGGCCTGGCCCGGTTTGGGCCGCTTGATGCTGGATGCCCTCTCGGGAAAGGATATTTACCTGGTTATGGGCTCGCTGGTGATCAGCTCCATAATGCTTATAAGCGGTAACCTGCTGGCAGATATTCTGCTGGCTTACAGCGATCCGCGTATAAGATATAATTAAGAATGCAGGGCCGGTTATTTGGGGCTTGAGTGCGGTTGTAGGTTTAGGAGCCGGGAATTCAAGCGGACTATGGGGATATGAAGTATAGA
Organism: bacterium; assembly: GCA_028685295.1. GTDB lineage: Bacteria > UBP13 > UBA5359 > UBA5359 > UBA5359 > UBA5359. The sequence continues at coordinate 15,901 of JAQUEL010000035.1, read as the reverse complement.
AGATGACTTCAGGAGTGCTGACAGGTTGTTAAGAAAACAAATGGCTGATAAATCGATAAAAGCAACGGCAGAGCGCACCAGCCTTTCACCGGGACGTCTCTTTTTACGTCGTTTCAGTCGTAATAGAGCGGCTGTAACTTCAGCTGTAATATTGGCGGTTCTTTATCTATCTGCATTGCTGGCCGGTTTTATCGCACCTTATGCCATGGACAGGCAGAACAGACAAGCACCATTTCATCAGCCTATCGGTATCCGCTGGAGTGATGAATCCGGGTGGAGTCGGCGGCCCTTTGTGCATGAGTATCACAGCGGTAAAGGGATTACCGGTTATGAGAAAGCTGCTGGAAAGCGTTACTATGTCAGGCTCTTTGTCAGAGGAGATAGATATAAATTGCTCGGCTTGATACCCTCTGACAGGCATCTCTTTGGTGTTGATGCACCCGGTAAAGTATATCTGCTGGGAACCGATCGCTTTGGACGCGATATCTTTTCCCGTGTACTCTACGGAGCACAAATATCGCTATCAATCGGCCTTGTCGGTATTGTCATAACCTTTTTCATAGGCTTGACCGTAGGGGGTATATCCGGTTATTACGGCGGAACTGTTGATAACCTTATTATGCGTTTCTCTGAGCTGGTTATGGCCTTTCCTTCTTTCTATCTTATTCTAGCTATTATGGCCGTTTTGCCTACCGGTATGGCCTCTTCCTTACGTTATCTGCTCATGATCTGCGTTCTCAGCTTTATTGGCTGGGCCGGCATGGCCAGGGTTATACGAGGTATGGTCCTGTCCATCAGAGAACGTGATTATGTTACCGCAGCCAGATCGCAGGGAGTGAGTGACTGGCGAATAATCACCCGCCATTTGTTGCCCAATACCGTGAGCTATGTGATAGTGGCTATCACGCTTAGTCTGCCCGGTTACATACTTGGCGAAGTAGCCCTTTCATTTCTTGGTATGGGTATACAGGAACCGATGGCCAGTTGGGGGAATATGCTTCAGGCGGCGCAGAATATACGTGTTCTGACATCGTATCCCTGGATGCTGGCTCCCGGGGCCATGATATTTATAACCGTGTTATCATTTAATTTATTGGGAGATGGGCTTAGAGATGCGCTTGATCCACGTTAAAGAGATTGTCATCGGTTTTTTTCTGGGCATGGTGGCGCTGCCCGGTATTCCTGCTCAGGCAGCCGCTCCGATGCCGACGGTAGACCGCTTGCATAACGGATTGACGATTATTACAGTGGAGAATATCGATTCCCCTGTGGCTGCTCTCGATATCTGGATAAGACATGGCAGTGCCGATGATCCAAAGGGTGCATCCGGTACTGCCCATCTGTTGGAACATATGCTCTTCAAGGGGAGCACTGCCCGCAGTCGGGCCGAGATGGACGGCATTGTAAAGGCCATGGGAGGTTACAACAATGGCGCCACCTCACTGGATTTTACGCACTATTATATCAGCGTTCCGTCCGATAGGGCGGAAGAGGCGCTGGCATTGCTGGCAGAGGCAGTGTTAACGCCGTGTCTGGATCCCGCTGATCTTGATGGAGAGCGCCAGGTAGTAATGGAGGAGATAAGACGAAAAGCGGATGATCCCTTCGGTAATCTCTTTGAAACGTGTCTCTCCGATCTCTTTTCCGGTACCTCCTACGGCAGAACCACACTAGGTACGGTATCAGATCTTAGGGCTGTGGATATGAAGGCTCTTAAAAATTATTACCAAAGCTTTTATCGTCCGGAGGAAATGGCGCTGGTAGCAACCGGAGGCATTAAACGCGACCGCATAATCAAGATGGCAGAGCAGTTGTTCGGGCAAACCGGCACCGGTAATCGTGAAGGCAGAGGAAGGCTCGTTGATTCTGTTGATATAACTTCAATGACGACCGGTAAGCGTCTCACTCTGCCCATGGCTGTCAATCAGGCATATATAATCGTCGCCTGTCCTGTACCTGGATTTACCGGTGGAAAAAGCAGCAGAGATATCTATGCATTGGATGTTCTGGCTGCAGTCTTGGGGCAGGGAAAAGCATCCCGACTTTATAAAACGTTGCGTGAACAGAAGGGGCTGGCATCAGAGGTAGGAGCCTTCAATATGACCCTTAACAGAGCCGGATTGATGGTAGCCTATGCAGTGGTTCATCCTCAGGATGTGAAAAGAGTAGAAGAAGAACTGCGGCGCATGCTGATTGAACACGACGCTCCGGATATGGCGGAGATGAGCCGAGCCAAGGCGCTTATTCGACGTGATTATATCTTTAGTTGCGAGGGAGCTGTGGCTACGGCAGGGCTATATGGCCGGAACTGGGTCTCTGGACAAACCGGCGCTGATAGCTATTTACAACGTATTGCGGAGATCAAGCCGGAAGATATTAAAGATGCCGTTGCTCGATATTTAACAACGGATAAGCTCTGCATCTATACCGTAATGCCGCAAGGTGGTCAAAAATAATGAGAAAATTAACAATCCCATTTTTGATGTATTTGGTCTCCTTTGCTTTTATATTGCCGGCATCGGCTGCGCGCAAGGATGTTCTGCCCAACGGTATGACCGTAGTGACGGCTGGGACAGAGGGCGATATCGTTTCTATCAGGCTCTTTATAAGATCTCCGCATCTTTCAGGGCAGAATAAGACAGTTTTCAATCTGACCGCCGCTATGCTTCTTAAAGGCACCGTCGACGCTGATGCGGAGAAATTCAATGATATGCTTGAAGATAATGGAATAGAGATGAACGCCGGAGCCTCTGATGATTATGTATTGCTATCCGCACGCACACTTAAGGAGAACGCCTGTCTGGCTGCCGATATGATGCGCCAGGCACTGCTCTCTCCATCTCTGGAAGAAAGTGTGCTAAAAAATGAGATTGCTCTCACTCTTCGCAGGATGGAGGCTGCAGAGGATAACCCGATGGAGGCTGGGCTGGCAGAGCTTTATCGCAGAACATATGGCCGCCATCCCTATGCCGTGAATAGGCGTGCGACAGCCGCTCATCTGCGTCAAATAACTGTAACCGATATCCGTGACGCCTTGAAGCGATGGTATCGGCCGGAACGTGCCGTTCTCTCTGTTTGCGGCGATGTAGATGCTCTGCACCTAGCCGATAGAATTTCCGATGGTTGGGTGAATTGTGGAACCCAACGGCCGGAATCGCAGCATGTAACAACCATCCGTTTGCAATCATCTGCTAAGGGAAGGCATCATCTTAACAAAGATATACAAGGAACGTGGATATTCATGGCGTATGATGCTCCACCGGCTGATAGCCGTGATTACATCGCTATGAAGATTCTGGACTCAGTTATAGGTGGCGGCATGGATTCACGCCTGTTCGGAGAGCTGCGAGAGTGCAGGGGGCTGGCTTATGAAACGGCCTCATTCTATCCCACCAGGCAGCTGGGATCACGTGTGATTCTTTATATAGGTACAGCACCGAAGCGGGCGCAGGAAGCTGAACAAGCTATGCTCGATCTGGTTGAGAAGGTTAAGCTTGCAGGCATTACATATGATGAAATGCAACGTGCCAAGGCATATCTGCGCGGTGTCTTTATGATGGCTCAGGAGCGTAGCGCCGATAAAGCTTTTTACCGGGGATGGTTCGAAATTATTGGTCTGGGTTACAATTTTGTAGACCGCTATCCCGGCTTGTTTGCCGATATTACTCTGTCCGACATACAGCGGGCGGCCAGACGATATATGCAAGATCCTCTGATTGTTGCTATCGGTCCATCTTCCATATCTTCAGGAGGAGCAGAATGAGCCTGTTGCATATCAAGGGTCTACGAACTCATTTTCAGACTGAAGCAGGTATTATCCGTGCCGTGGATGGCGTTGATCTTGAATTGGAAAGCGGCCGAACCCTTGGCATTGTAGGTGAATCAGGCTGCGGTAAAAGCGTGACCATGCTCTCCGTTATGCGGCTGATACAGCCGCCGGGTGAAATTGTGGCAGGCAGGATCCTCTTTGAGGGCAGAGACCTGCTTGCCTTAAATCGTGAAGAGATGCGGCAGGTACGCGGTGGCGATATCGGCATGGTGTTTCAGGATCCTATGACATCACTCAATCCCGTTCTCAGCGTCGGCGAACAGATAGCAGAGGCAATAGAGGTTCATAAGCGAATGAGCCGCAAAAGGGCATGGTCGATGGCAATTGAAGCCATGGAACGTGTCAGTATACCTGATGCCGCCGATAGAGCCAAAGATTATCCGCATCAATTCAGCGGCGGCATGCGGCAGCGCATTATGATAGCTATGGCCATAGCCTGTAAACCACGCCTATTGATAGCGGATGAGCCTACGACGGCACTGGATATGACCGTGCAGGCCCAGATATTGAATCTACTGCGTGATCTCCAGGCGGAAAATAAAATGAGCATCATAGTGATCACTCATGACCTCAGGGTAGCGGCGCAGCTTTGTCATGATCTGGCTGTTTTCTATGCCGGCCGGGTGCTGGAGCGGGGTAATGCCGAGCAGATATTGAGCAATCCCGGGCATCCTTATACTATAGCACTACGCAATTCTATTCCAGGTTTACCCTGTCCCGGAGAGCGGCTGCAGACGATTGGCGGCAATCCACCTAACCTTATAGATGAAATAAGCGGATGCGTTTTTCATCCGCGCTGCTCAACGGCACGTTCTAGCTGCAGCAACCTTTCACCGGTAGAGAGGTCCGTATCAGACGGGCGCAGCCTGGCCTGCAGTTATCACGCTCTGGGGGAGATGTAGATGTCTGCGTACAAGCTGATAGAGGTAAGAGACCTTGTTAAGTATTTTCCTGTTACCAGCGGCGTTATAAGAGCTCGAAAAATAGGCGATGTCCAGGCGGTTGATGGCGTTAGCTTTGATATTGCCGCCGGACATACTATGGGCCTTGTTGGTGAGAGTGGTTGCGGAAAGTCTACGCTAGGACGTGCATTGCTGCGTCTTATAGAGCCTACATCCGGATCTATCCGTTATCAAGGGCAAGATATCCTCAGGTTGAGCGGCAGGCAGATGAGGCCCTTGCGCCGCAAGATGCAGATAATTTTTCAGGATCCTTTTGCCTCATTGAACCCCAGAATGACGGCAGCGCGTATCATATCCGAACCGTTGGAGGTTCACAATATAATTTCGGTTGCTGAACGCAATCTGGAGATAGAGCGCTTGATGTCCATGGTGGGGCTGGACCCATCTCATGCCGGTCGTTATCCGCATGAATTCAGCAGCGGGCAAAGGCAGCGAATAGGTATTGCCAGAGCGCTTGCCCTGCAGCCATCCTTTATCGTGGCCGATGAACCGATATCGGCACTTGATGTATCCATACAGGCCCAGATACTCAACCTCCTTGTAGATCTACAAATGGAATTGGGGCTGGCCTATCTCTTTATTTCACACGATTTAAATGTAGTTCGCTATATCAGCCATGAAGTGGCCGTTATGTATCTGGGGCGAATAGTGGAAAGAGCTCCTGTAGAAAGCCTTTTTGCCAAGCCACGACATCCTTACACCCAGGCCTTACTGGCTGCCGCACCAGGCTTTGGTAAAGATCAACGGCAAGGCCCCGTTCTGGAAGGAGACTTACCCAGCCCGATGAATCCACCGACCGGCTGTCGTTTCCACCCAAGATGCCCTTGCGCCATGGGGGTTTGCCGCCATCATGATCCTCTTCTTGAAGAGATGGCAAATGGCCATGCAGTTGCCTGTCATCTATGGTCGGCTTATGTATAATTCTTCTGATTTTTGAAAGGTGTAATGCCGAATAATAACGGCTGATTATAATAAATAGAACCTTATGGATATGGATGGTGCCGAGGGCGGGATTTGAACCCGCACGGGTTGCCCCATACGCCCCTCAAACGTACGTGTATACCAATTCCACCACCTCGGCATTTCGAGTTAATATTATACCTTTGGTTCGGCTTCATTGTCAACCGCTGGAAATTACGAGGAAGGGGGCATACATAATCTATTTAAGTCACCGACCAAGCCTTTCCGGTCTTCTGTCATCATAGGCTTTTTCAATAAATGTCATGATTTCCGATGCAAATCGCGCATTGCCAAATCGGCTTGCTTCTCGACGCAGTGTTTCAACGTTATAATTGGAAGGATCAAAATCAAGGACTGCTTTTTTTAATGAATCTTCCGTTTGCTCGTTGTAGAGGATGCCGCCGACACCAGGCTTTATCGTTTCTCTGCTGCCTCCGCCATTGTAAGCTATAACTGGACATCCAGCTGCCTGAGCCTCCACCGGAACAATGCCGAAATCTTCATATCCGGGAAAGACAAGAGCAATAGCCCGGCTGTAAAGCTCTCTGATCTCTTCATGGCTGCAATATCCCATAAATTCGATATTGGAATTGGCGATGGTGCGCAGACTGCTCAGATCACGCCCATCTCCTGCTATTTTTAATGGTAACCCCAGAGAGTTGAAAGCCTTGACGGCTGTATCAATTCTCTTATACGGAACAAGACGCGATATTATCAAAAAATATTCGCCTGCGTTGCGAGGTATATCATTGAAGCGATCAACATCCACCGGTGGATAAATAATTGTCGCTTCCCTGCGATAGTATTTGCGAATACGGTCGGCTACGCAGGCGGAGATAGCTATGAAATGATCCACTCTGGACGATGATGCTTCATCCCAGGTGCGTATGCTCTTGATCATGAACGGTAGTATACGCCTGATAACAGTATTAAACCCCTCACGTTCGATATAGGCGTGGTACATCCAGGCAAAGCGCATGGGAGTATAACAATAACAGATATGCAAGGTGCTCGGAGGAGTTATCACACCTTTAGCAAAGGCTGAAGAACTACTCAAAACCACATCATAACCTTCCAGATTGAAGTTCTCGAATGCCAGCGGATATAATGGAAGTAACTTTCTGGCATGATGGTCCATCCAGGCGAATTGCTGTAAAAAGGTGGTTCTGATATCCATTTTATGGAACGCTGAAGAAACTCTATCCGGGCGATAAATGGAAGTGTAGATCGGTGCCTCGGGATATATCCGATGCAGTTCCTCTACTACTTTTTCCGCACCGCCCATCTGAAAAAGGTAATCATGAACAACGCAGATATTCATATTGCTCCTCATCCAAATGCTTGTTTGATAGTTAAAATAGGGCCTTCTCCATATGGAGAAGGCTAGGCAAGCTACTAATAATTTTAGAAGCGCCGATTATAGCTGACTTGCAGACCGAGGTCACTGAAATCGAATAATGCGGCAGTAGCTCTAAACTCTTCAGAGAGTGCAAAGCGAACACCTGTGTTTAAATTAGAGCTATCATATTCAAGCATAGCCGTTGTCCGAGGATTAATTATGCCATCTAATCCGATAAATATGCCATCTAAAATACCTCCTGAACCCCAGCCTATATGGCCGGTAATGGGATTGGCATCTATACCCGGTATCACCATACGTTGACTTAGCACACCATATATGGTGGAATTACTGCCCTCAAAGGGGAAAATGCCACCAACGGATATGATAGAGACATCACCGAAATTACTGATGCGAAGCTTGGTATTGACTAAAGTTCCATCTATTATGCCGAGATCTTGGTTAGCGACCGCAATGCCGGCTTCCCACTTATCGGTAGTGCCATAGGTGAAGCTACCGCCACTTAGAGATCCCAAATCGAGATTGATAGTCTGCACAGCGATATTAAATTCACCAGTCTCCAGAGTTGCAGCCGTGGGCACAAAGAGCAGACCGGTATAGCCATAAAAGCTGGGCGCTGCCCACAATGCCGTTGCTGATACCAGTAAGAGTATTACCGTAAACAAAAGGCTTAATGATTTTTTCATATTAGGTACCCCCATAATTTTTTATCGAATTATTTATACCCCTGAATAAGTATGCTAAACGTAAGGTAGCCGAAAGTTTTCTGTTTTACCAATACGGGTATAAGAATGCTGAAACGGAATATCCCGGAGGTGCAGCTTATGGCTATGAGTGATGAAGGCCTAGCGGCTAGAGTTCTTGCAGCACTGGCAGCCGACAGCCGTGTCGGCGCATTATCTATAACCGTAGAAGCGCATGGCAAGATTATAATTCTCAGGGGCAGAGTAAATAATGAGGAACAGCGCAGAGAGGCAGAGTTTCTAGCCAGAGGTGTTCCAGGTGTGCGTGAGGTCATCAATGAAATAGCGGTATTATATTGAAATCGAACGGAGGCAGCACCAATGGATTATGGCAGCTTCTCCGCTGATGGCAGTGAATATATTATCAAAACACCCGATCTGCCCAGACCATGGATAAATTACTTGACCAATGGATCATACTGTGGTCTTGTTTCCCAGACGGGAGGCGGCTACAGCTTTTGGCAGAGTTCCGGCTATGATCGCATCACCAAGAAATATCCTGAGGAGACTCTCCTTCAGGACAGACCGGGAAGGTACGTCTATATACGTGACCAAGATAGTGGTGAATATTGGTCGGCTAACTGGCAGCCCGTCTGCCGTAATCCTGTGGAATGGGAGAGCCGCCATGGTATGGGTTATACGGTGGTAAGTTCAAAATATAATCGTATTTGGGCTGAGATGACGTATTTTGTGCCACTGCAAGATGACCTGGAAGTATGGTGGGTAAGATTACGTAATGATGGAGAAAAAACTCGCCGGTTGAAGCTCTTTGATTTTATGGAATGGAATATGGGAAACAATGCTTTTAAACTTCTTGAGAGCAGTTTTTCCAAGCTCTTTGATAATGTCTTTTTCAGCAAAGGAGTAATATATGCCACTATGCGCTTTTGGAACGTAGCGGTGGCAGGAACACAGATAAACCCCAATACTGACTGGGGTAAATACGCCTTCTTTGCCGTCAATCAGGAGGTTGACGGTTATGACTGCCTTAAGGAGCGCTTTATTGGCGTTAATCGCAACTGGAGCAATCCTGTAGCCGTGACGGAAGGGAGATGCTTCAACAGCCATGCCTTTGGTAGATATGCGGTAGCTGCTTTGGAGCATGATCTGGAACTGATACCGGGAGAAACCAGGGAATATGTTGTAATGCTGGGCATTGCCTCTACTTATGACGAAGTAGCAGATATTAAAGAGAAATACTCCGATATCAGTAATGTTGCTCAAGCGCTGACCGATATCCGAAGCTACTGGACAGATTATCTGAAGAAAGTAGAGATAAAAACTCCCCATGCGAACTTTGATCTATCAGTCAACTACTGGAATAAGTATCAGGCTTGGGTTACCTCGCATTGGGCGCGCATGGATTCTTATTATATAGGCGGCGGTTCTATTATAGGTTTTCGTGATGCCTGTCAGGATATTCTTGGTATCTTACCTATGGAACCCGAGCGAGCTCAAAAGCGCCTGTTGGCGTTGCTGGAACATCAATATTCCGACGGCAGTTGTATCCATAACTGGGACCCTGTCAGTGATACCGGCTCCAAAACAGGACATTCGGATGACCCTTTATGGCTGGTAATGGCTGTAATCGAGTATATCAAGGAGACAGGAGATATAGGTTTTGCCGATTCTAAAGTGGATTTCTATGACGGCGGTATAGATACGGTTCTCAATCATATTCATAAGGCGCTCAGTTATACTCTGTCCAGTCGCAGTCCCAGAGGTCTGCCGTTAATCGGGGCCGGTGATTGGAATGACGGTCTGGATCAGGTAGGTAGGCAGGGATACGGCGAGAGTGTGATGGTAGGTCAGCAGCTTGTCTGGATGCTTAGAGAGGCTGCCGATCTGATGGAAAATAAAGGAAATGTCGATGCCGCTCTCAACTATCGCCACCTGGCGGACGATCTTGCTGCCAGAATAAACGATATCTGCTGGGATGGTAAATGGTACGTCAGGGCTACAACCGATGACGGCAGAACTCTGGGAAGCGTAAAAGAACAAGAAGGATCTATTTACCTTAATACCCAGAGTTGGGCAGTAATCAGCGGGACGGCGCCGGCGGATAGAGCATTTCAATGCATGGATGCCGTGGTTGAACGGTTGGATACGGATTACGGGCCGGCTATTTTTCTCCCTGCCTACGGTAATCCTGATTCCGGTATAGGGATAATAACCAGATTTGCGCCGGGAGTGAAGGAGAACGGTACAATATTCAATCATTCCGTTTGTTGGTCTATCATTGCCGAATGTATTCTCAAACGAGGCGATAGAGCCTTTGATATCTGGCATAGGAGCTCCTTTATCACCATGTCTCAGAATATTGATATCTACAAGGTAGAACCGTATGTATATGCCGAATATGTATACGGGCCGGATTCCGAATATTATGGTGAGGGGGAGTTCACTTGGACCACCGGAACGGCTGCCTGGATGTGGAGAGCCTGCATAGACTGGATTATGGGCGTACGCCCTAATTACAAGGGATTGCTGATTGAACCCTGTTTACCCGCTGCATGGAGCGAGTGTCACATTAGAAGATCGTTCCGAGGTAGTATCTATGATATTATGATACGTAATAATTACGGTACAGGCGCCGGCGTCGATAGAATAATCATGGATGGCAAGAGAGTGGAGGGGAACCTTTTGCCGGATATGCGGGATGGGTTGATGCATATAGTGGAAGTGGAGATGAAAAAGCCGGCATAGGTAGGCTTTAATTACTTTACAATCAACACCGCTTTTTTGCAATTATGAGATACGCTTTCACTTACGCTGCCCAGCAGAACCTGTTTGAGAGTGCTTTGCCCTCGGCTGGCAACGACGACGAGATTATAATCTCCGCTCTCCGCATACTTGCAGATCTCATCCGCAGGCCGCCCTCGCAGCAGAACCGTCTGCGCAGTTATGCCCCTTTCTGCCAATACCGCAGCAGTTTTTGTCAGAACGTCACGGCTGGCTCTCTCCATCTCTGCCACGACCTGATCCCAATCTATACTGCCGGCGGCGGGAGCGTATGTGGTGGCTGCAGGGATAGTGGGCATAGAAAAGACATGGATTACTGTTATTAGGCTGCCGTTTTTGCCGAAAAGATCAGCCACGAAAGATGCTGCATTAAGTGAGCTCTCCGAACCATCTGTAGCAAGTAATATCTTGAACATTTATGCCCTCCATTAAGATTTAATTCCACTTATACCCCTAAAAAGTGCTTTCAAACAGACCGGGCATCGGTTTATAATTGTGTTGACCGGGTATAAATCTCAAAGGTTGAATTGAGAATAATTCTTTTTGCATTGCCATGTAAGAGCAAATATTTGATAAACTATGAAAGTGAGGTGAACAGGTTGAAAGCCAAAGATGCTATGAAGACTGTTGCCAGGCATTTGAAGGATGAGGCCCAGATGCAGAAGCAACTATTAAAGGATGTGCAGGAAGAACCGGCTAGATCGGCTATCAGTAAATATTTTCAGCGCATGAGAAACGATAGGAGAGATTTAATGCGTGAATTGAGCAGGGCGGGCAAGCAAATGCCCAGAACGTGGCTCTCCATAATAATAAGTACTGTTGCGGCTCTGGCGGCTACGGCTGTGGCTTACTATTTCAGCAGTAGGGGAGCGGAAGAAACACCGGCTTAAAGCACAGGTAGTCCAGATCATCTATCTGAGGCCCCCCAAGCGGGCCTCTTTTTTATTGACAGCCACAAACGCCATAAGCTATAATAGGGCACGTTGGAAAAACACAAGCCACATTTTATAAATCGCTGCGGGATCGTCTAATGGTAGGACGGCGGACTCTGGATCCGTTAGTCTAGGTTCGAATCCTAGTCCCGCAGCCAATTTTTTTCTAGTATTCATGCGGGTTTCGAGACTTTGGAGAGGCCCGCATTTTTCACCCAGAGAGCAATCTTCAACCCAAATTTTTAAAACCTGTTTTGAAGAGCAAAAAGAACAGAAGTTATCCGCTGTAGAAACCTGGTATATCAGTAAGGGGTGTAGTTATAGGGGAGGATACCTCCCCCACTTATGGGTAAAGTCACGTCCGGTATAGTGTGTAAATAGGGACGGCCAAAATTTGAAAAGGTCATCTTACTCTGGTAGATTAGAGTCGCTACAACCAAAATCTACAGGAGTGAGAAAGATGACCCAATACCAAGTTACCGTAAATAGCGAGAATGTGCAAGACCTGTTCACCGGCGATGGCCTGGCCAGGCTGTTGGAAAACGTGCTGAACCAGGTATTGTCGGCTCAGGCACAGAGGAATACATCGGAGCCAGGCCTTATGAAAGGACAGAAGATAGACAGGGATATCGTAACGGCTACCGCAGCCGGGAGCTGAAGACAAGGATCGGGAAGCTGAGGTTGAGCATTCCGCGCTTGCGGGATGGAAGCTTCTCCCCGGAGTTGTTCGAGAGGATGCAAAGAAGCGAACAGGCCCTGGTGCTGTCGTTAATGGAGATGGTGGTCAACGGAGTATCCACCCGTAAGATCAACACCGTTGTTGAGGAATTATGCGGAACTGAGTTTCCTAAATCAACGGTATCGGATCTATGCAAGAAGTTGGACCCGCTGGTAGAAGCATGGAACGGGAGAGATCTTAGCGGGCAGGAGTATCCTTTCGTGTTAGTGGATGCACTGGTAATTAAAGTAAGACTAAACAAGCGTGTCAGGATGCACAGCCTATTAGTGGCAACCGGAGTTAACGAGGCGGGCTTCCGTGAGATACTGGGAATAAAGCTTGGAGGCAGTGAGACAGAGGGCAGTTGGGGCGAACTATTCAAATGGCTTAAAGACAGGGGCCTTAAGGGCGTTGATCTGGTAGTCTCAGACAGCCATAAGGGTCTGGTGGCAGCTATAGAGAAGCACTTTACCGGAGCCAGTTGGCAGAGATGCCAGACACACCTTATGAGAAACATTATGGATGCCTGTCCCAAGAGCCTATGGGGGCAGCTGCACCCCAGGGTGCGGATGATCTTTGATGCACCGGATATGGCCACAGCCAGAGAGTTGCTGGCAAAGACAGTCCGGGAATTCCAGGATAAGGCATCCAAAGCCATAGAGAAGTTGGAAGAAGGCTTTGAGGATGCCATGGCGGTAATGGCACTGCCGGTGCGGTATAGAAAGAAACTGCGGACTACCAACGGTGTAGAGAGGTTAAACGAAGAGATCAGGCGAAGAGAGCGTGTTATCCGCATATTTCCGAATGAAGAATCAGCCATAAGGCTGCTTGGAGCAGTTCTGATGGAGAAAGACGAAGAATGGACCTGCGGGCGCATGTATATGAACATGGAGGAATACCGGATCATGAAAATGCTCAAGGAGGATACGTCTATGCAGCAAAGAGCGGCATGAGTAAAGCGGGCTTTGAGCTTCCAAAATTGTGAAAAGCCCGCTGTGGATGTGATCGTTAAGCCGAGCAAAAAACGGAATAACGGCGACTGATCTAACAGACAATTAATTTACACACGATTTCGGACTTGACCCGGATACCGGAAGCAACGAGTTGGATGCTGATGTATGGCTACGTAATGATGCGAATAATTACTATATATTCTATAGCACGCCGACAAGAGATCCTAATTTGCCGATAATAGAATATACTGTAGCTTTTGATCAAATAGAGGGGGGCATTACTGATGTAGCCGAGAATCAATGGGATATGTATGACTCGACTGATGCAATCGATACTCATGGTACATGGGTGTTCGGCATTGATGGTAGTGGAACGATTGTTAATTTTTCGGAGACCTATCAGTAATTGATAATAAGCATGGTGAAAGTGAGGCGTAAGAGAGATGGTTAAAAATAGTTTATTATTTCTTGTTATGGTTTTGTGTTTCCTGACTGGTAATTGCTATGGCTCTTTAAATTTGCCGGTTAAGCAGATAGGTAATATAACTTACAATGGTTATCTGCAAGAGATGAGGACGGGCGAAAATACGATATTCTTCAACACTGGCGATAGGATAAAGTTTTACAACAAGAAGAATATGGCAATTGTATACGAGAGAGCCATAACTAAAAATGAGATTGTGTTTGCATCGGATAACGCTGAGTATTTTATATCTGTTTGTATTAAAGCAGATAGCAATAGAGAATGGGGTGGTAATTTAAAAATTGAGAGTATTAGGGTATACGACTTCAAAGGAAACCTACTCCGAGATGTCTCTGATTTTCAATCTCTTAGTGGTGAGAACTATCCGACTATGTTCATAAGCAACTCAGGAAAGACTATTGTAAGTATGGATTATGAGAATGGAGGTTATGCATTTTATCAGGGCACAAAGAAAAACTTCTCTTCTATGTTAGAGTTTACAGCAACCTTTTCTAAGAATGGGGAAACGTTCGCTATAAACGGAAGTGCCGGAGAGAAGAGTTTTTTTGTTCTCCTAAATGATAAGGGAGATGTGATAGAGAAGACAGAATGGCCATTTGTGTTAGAGAATGATGGCTCGCCAGGAGAAATATTATTAGGAGAAAATTTAGCAATACTTATCCGTTTCAGTCAAGGGATACAGGAGGTTGTCAAAATTACAAAAAATCAGATAGAGATTATAGATAAAGGGGTTATGGGGTATGGACACCTCGCTTGGAATGATAAACAAAATCTATTAGCTATAGCAACTGATAAAGTAAAGATGATCGATCTTCAAAGCAAATCCACTCTATGGAGCTATATGTTTAACATGCAAGAACTTCGTATAGACCACATTGCACTTAGTAGTAGTAAAACAAATTACACACTTGTCTCTGGTACTACTGCTGCATACCGAGCAATCTCTGGTGCGAATGAGCCTAGGTATGTTTATTTGTTTGATCGTAGCGGAAATTTGATTTGGAATGAGACATTTGATGGTCATATATACAATAATATGGAACATTCGCCATGGATTGCATTTCTAGAAGACAAGCGTTTTATTGTGGGCCTACCAGATAAAGCATTTCTCTATGTAATTAAATAACAAAATCAGTTTAATGTTTGAATATAGTGAGGTGCTCTTGTGCTAAAAATATTACCGGTAATCGCATATTGTTGTTTTACGTTCTTTCTTCAAGTAATACCTGTATATGCATACCAATGGCCAATAGAGGGCTTTAATGTACAACATAGAATAGTAGGAACATTAGGGGAGCCCAGAGGTGGTGGCTCAAGGTTTCATGCGGGCGTTGATATCAAAGATACGTCTACCGTAGAAGGAACGCCTGTATATACCGTTCAATCCGGCACAGTATCTCACGGTGGAAGCGGCCAAAATTTATATGTGAGGATTGGAGCTATCTACTATATTCATGTAAAGGATAGGGTAGCTGTAGGTAGTAGTGTGGCTACTGGGGACTATATATGCAAAGTGGGGCCTTATTCAGCTTCTAGCCCTCATTTGCATTTTCAAGTAGGCACTAACGGTTCTTCCAATTCAGATAACCCTCTTCATAGTTCAAATCTTACGCCATTTTCCGAACTTACAGCCCCAAGTATTACAACAGTTACTTTTAGACGACACAATGGAAGCGCAATATCATCAAACGCGTTAAAAGGAAATGTGGACATAGTAGCACATGTTGTTGATAAAATTGTAAGCAGTGACAGCCCAAGATTGGGAATATATTCGATCTGGTATAAGGTATTCTATTCAAGCGGTTCTCAAACAGGGCGATTGTTGAGATTAAGTGAAGAAGTGCAAAGAGAGAAAGACCTTCTGTGCTCATAGCTTTTGGAATGCTTACTTGAATCTAGCAGCTATGCGGACGCTATGCAAATGCATTACTGGTGCATTGCATTTACATAAGCTGGTGCATCTGTGACGTTCTGTAAGGCTATACGGGCGGTTACTACAGTATCCGACCGGCCTTTCATGTTACCCTTCAATCTTCAACCCATCTTCAACCCAAATAGATAACACTAGAAGGGATTAGAAGAGATTAGAAGGGACGAAAGAGCCGGAAACGGGGATTAGAAGGGACTTCCGGGGACTAGAAGGGATTAGAAGGGAGAGCGGGAACACTCTCTGGATCCGTTAGTCTAGGTTCGAATCCTAGTCCCGCAGCCAAAGATT
>JAQUEL010000104.1 GCA_028685295.1 bacterium | reverse complement strand
TTAAAGAGTTCGTAAGCAAAGGCGGGAATCTGGTATGCTCCTTTGAAGCAGGGCAGTATGATGCCGAGGGAGATTACTCCCAAGAACTCTTCGAACTGCTGGGAATAGAGCAAATAGAGGGAGCTTTTCCCGTAGTCAGAGGAGAGAACTATGAGAAGATAGCAAGTGATTATGCCGGTTTCAAGGCTGGAGAGCTGACAGAGAGAGCAGAGTATGCCTTAAAAGTAAGGGCCGCTCAGGGAACTGCAATCCCCATACTCTTTATGTCCCCCTTGACAGGCTCATATGTTCCCCTGAAAGGAGAATCATCCTGGCCTGCCCTGATTATCAATAATTACGGCCGGGGGAAGGTAGCCTATTTCCCCGAGGCGCTGGGTCATTTCTATGGCGTAACCGGGATGCCCGGCGCAGAAGAGAGGATAGCCGCTACTGTGAAAAGCCTTGCTGCCGAGCCGGTGCTGGAAGTCAGAGCGCCTAAGACAGTCAGCGTAGAGGCTTACCGGCAGAGAGATAAGGATAGAATTATTTTGCATCTGGTCAACAACACGGTGGACAGCCGTCCGGCCACAGAACGGCTGCCGGTAATCAATATAAGCTTAAGCATGAACCTTGATAGCAGCCCTCAAAAGGTTTACACGTTGCGAGAGGAGAACGGCATAAAATGGAAGATGGACGGCAACCGGCTGCAAATCCATATGCCGTTTCTGGAGCTCTATGAGGTTATATGCGTTGAAACTTAAATTGGAGGTTATCAGGAAAAAATCTTTTAGTTAATGGTAAGAGGCTATGGACAAAAGCACAAAGTCAACTACAGGCTTGAAATTATCATCGAAGGAGCGCTAATTGAATAATAAAAGAGAGTTTAACGATCTATTGGCTATACGAGCAGGTGATGACGACTTAACTCTGGGAAGCAATCCATCTTATATTAAAAGGATTGAGACCTCTGAGGAGTGGATTGTAAAAGCAGAAGCCCTGCGGGAAATATTTTTACAGACACTTGGAGAGATACCGGAAATATCCTGCCCGTTATCCTTGGAGGTGCTTGATGAAACTGATTGCAAGGACTATATCAAGCGCAGGATTGAATATTACACGGAGCCGGATGAAAAAATTTCTGCTTATATTCTAATACCTAAAGGAGCTTGCATTAAAACACCGGCGGTAATATGCATCCATCCGACAACACCGTTAGGGAAGGAACAGGTCATAGGCAATGATCCCACTGAAAAAGGGCAAGACCGTGCTTATGCACTCCACCTTGTCAAACGGGGGTACATAACCCTTGCATATGATCTTCTTGGTGCAGGTGAACGGTGCTATAAAGGATTTAATGCCTTTGATACCGTGCCTTTTTATGATAAACATCCTAAATGGTCGGTTAGAGGAAAGGATTTGTGGGATATAAGCCGGGCAGTCGATGTGCTTGAGTCCATGAATGAAGTCGATGCAACAAGAATCGGTTCTATTGGACATTCACAGGGCGGAGGCATTACCATTCACGCTATGGCCTTGGACAGCAGAATAAAAGTAGGTGTTTCAAGCTGTGGAATGTGGCCGGCTGCATTATCTAAAAATCCATTTAACGAAGCTCGTACCGGCTGGTGGGTAGGACGTCCGCGTTTGAGGCCTTATTGCTATGCTGGAAAAGACTTTCCAATTGATATGCATGAATATCTTGCTCTTGTTGCGCCTAATGCAATAATGAATATCTCTGCTATCAATGATTGTATGTATACATTAGAGGAGGCGGAAATTGTTGAATCTACCTTTAGTAATTTAGGTAACAGGGTAGCAGAGATCTACAAGATTATGGGAGCAGAGAAGAATTTCAACAATATCCTTCATCGCAATGGTCATAGTTTCCTGCAGGAACAAAGAATGATGGCATATGATTTTATTGATAAAAAGCTTAAAGAATAATAACCTACCTGTGCATTGGGCAAATTATCACACCACAAGGACAAAGAAACTCATTGCCGGCAGTGCCGGGAGTTGCTATCCTATAGGCATTAAGAACTATTTTATAAGCATTTGGTAATTCAATCTCCGTATAAAATGTTTTAGAGGTGGTAGATATGTCAAAATTAGCCATATCCGGAGGAATGCCGGTACGGCAGGAGGCGTTTCCGTCCTGGCCTGTAATAGGGGTAACGGATAGGGAAAAGCTGCTGGAAGTATTCGAGAGCGGCAAGTGGTGGTATGGAGAGAGGGTCAGGGAGTTTGAAGAGAGATACGCCGCCTTTCATGATGCAAAGTACGGCGTTACCTGCGCTAACGGCACCGTAGCTCTGGAAGTAGCTCTGCTGGCCTGTGGCATCGGAGCCGGCGACGAAGTCATCGTGCCGCCTTATACCTTTATGGCTACAGCCAGTGCAGTGCTGAAGGTCAATGCCATTCCCGTTTTTGCCGATATAGAGCTCGATACCTGTAACCTGGATCCCAAGGACGTAGAGAGAAAGATAACAGATAAGACCAAGGCCGTAATCCCCGTGCATATTGCCGGTCTGCCTGTGGATATGGATGCCTTCAGGGCGCTGACACAGAAGCATAAGCTGGCTCTGATAGAGGATGCCTGCCATAGCTGGGGCAGCAAGTGGAAAGGCAAGGGCACCGGAGCCATAGGCGATTGCGGCGTCTTCAGCTTCCAGATGAGCAAGAATATTACTTCCGGAGAGGGAGGCATACTTCTTACCGATAATGAAGAGATAGCCGATACTGCCAGAAGCTATACCAACTGCGGACGCATTAAAGGCGGAGCCTGGTATGAACATCATCTGATGGGCAGCAACCTGAGGATGACAGAGCTGCAGGCAGCAATACTATCGGGACAGCTTGAAAGGCTGGAAGAACAGACACTGAAAAGAGAGGAAAATGCAGCTTATCTTGGCGAACAACTAAAGGATATGCCCGGTATCAGCCTGATGAGGAGAGATGCCAGGGTTACCCGACGCAGTTACCACATGTATATCTTCCGTTTTCTGTCAGAGGAATGGCCTGGAGTCAGCCGGGATAAATTTCTGGAAGCTCTCAGGGCAGAGGGCATACCCTGCAGCGCCGGCTATAGCCCTCTATATAAGAATCCTCTGTTCCAGCAAAGCGGAGAAGGACCGCGGTATTGCCCCATATCCTGTCCTTATCACGGTCAGGGAATGGATTATACTCAGGTAGTATGTCCCAATGCCGAACTTATCAGCCGGGAAGGCTGCTGGATACCGCATACCGTTCTTCTGGCTGAAGAACAGGATATGAAGGATATAGCCTGTGCTATCAGGAAGGTATGGGAAAGCCGAGGAGAATTGACAGGTATCTGATTATGAGAGCAGGTTACGGAGAAGAGGTAATCACTCCACCGCTGGGTGTTGAGCTTACCGGATACGGTTATTATCGTGAACGCAAAGCAGAGTCGGTTTTGGATGACCTTAAGGCCAGAGCCCTTTTTATCAGCCAGGGCGGGGAGAGCATTATTCTCATAAGCTGCGATCTGCTGGGAATAACCATAGATTATGCCGATGCCGTAAGGGTGGAGATATCCTCTAGGTTTGAGGTGCCGCCGCAGAATATTCTGCTGGCCTGTACCCATACTCATACCGGCCCTGCTGTTCAGGCGCTGCCCGGCCTGGGCGAGGCTGATGAAAACTATCCGTTCCAGCTTTCCACGGCTATTGTAGAAGCGGTTGAACAGGCCAGGCAGGATATGGACGAAGCAGCACTGTATTATCATACCGAGATAGCGGAACCCATAGGCTTCAACCGGCGGAACAGAAGCTTTGCACCGATAGACTCCGCTTTGCGGATTCTACTCTTCAAACGCGGCAGCGGCAGCATATATCTACTCGACTATGCTTGCCATCCCGTAGTGCTCGGTCCTGTTGCCGCTGTTTCCGCCGATTGGCCTGGAGCACTTATATCCTCTTTGGAAAGCAGAGGCCATCGCGGCATATTTTTTCAGGGCTTCTGCGGGAATATAGATCCGGTAAGCAATTTTAACCGCTGGGGAGCAGGAACAAAGACGGATTTGGAGCTATACGGCAAGATGCTCAGCAGCAGAGCTTTGAAAGCAGAACAGCACGCTGTTGCTCTGCCGCAGGTAAAAATAAAAGCCCTGGAAACCAGACAGGCGCTCCCGCTGTCAGTTCCCTCCAGAGCAGAGATAGAGAAAGAGAAAGAAGCCTGGCTGGAAGCCAACAGCGGCAATGAGGGATGTAGAAGATTTATCGAAAACTGGGCGGAGCGTGCTGAAAAGAAGTTCGACAGGTTAAAAGAGAAACCGTACCTGACCGATATTCCGCTGCAAACGCTGGCCATAGGGCCGTTGAAGATAATTGCAATTCCGGGCGAGGTATTCTGCAACTATGGATTACGTTTACAGAAAAAGCATCCGTTAATTTTTACAATCGGTTACGCCAACGGATATATCGGCTACCTGCCGACAGCTGATGCCTATCGTAACAGCAGCGATTATGCCTGCTATATAGCGCCAAAGTTTGCCGGATTATTTCCATTCGATGCCTGTATAGAGAATGCTATTCTCAAAGCAAGTGAGAGCTTGCTGGCATCGTTGGACCAGGGAAATCCCTCCCGGTATTCACAAATGATTAGGAGCGAA